>SXRC01000052.1 GCA_005793655.1 Actinomycetota bacterium | reverse complement strand
GCAACTACTCAAGTGATCAAGTAGAATATAACCATGGCTACTAGCGTTGATGATATTACTGAGGCAATGAAGGATGTTATTGATCCTGAGTTAGGCATTAATGTGATTGATCTTGGTTTGGTTTATGACATGCGCCTTGATGAAAACAATATTGCAACCTTAGATATGACCTTAACTTCAGCTGCATGCCCATTACAAGATGTTATTGAGGATCAGACTAGACAAGTACTGGCAGATATAACTAGTGATGTAAAAATCAATTGGGTCTGGCTACCACCATGGGGGCCAAACAAGATCTCCGACGATGGTAGGGAGCAACTACGCTCTATCGGCTTCACCGTTTAATAAATCCACAATAAATCGCTAGGGTCACCTTATGTCGATGCATTCAACTTGGATGTCATTTAGGTCCTTAACCCAGGACCAGTCAGTGAAGAATCAAAAATTAAAGCCCGGAACTCTTAAACGCATAGCTGCTTTTGCTTTGCCGTATAAGTTATCACTATCACTATTTTTAATAACTGTTGTCGTTGATGCTTTTTTAATCGTTGCAACACCCCTGTTATTGCGCAAACTAATTGATGATGGAGTGATATCTCAAAATTCTGAGATTGTCACAGAGTTAGCGATCGCAGTAGGAGTTATTGCTCTTCTAGATGCGCTGTTTAGCATGATAGGTCGCTGGTTTTCAGCCCGTATAGGTGAGAATTTGATCTATGACCTTCGGCGATTAAGTTTTGAACATGTTCAGAAGCAATCCATTGCTTTTTTTACTAGAACTCAAACCGGAGCCCTTATATCAAGATTAAACTCAGATGTAATTGGCGCACAGCAAGCCTTTACCTCCACACTTTCTGGGGTAATTAGTAATCTTCTCAGTTTAATTCTAGTTGCAGCTGCCATGCTGACCCTTTCGTGGCAGATCACTTTGGTGTCATTAACTCTTTTGCCAGTTTTTTTGTTGCCAACAAAATGGGTTGGCCGCAAATTACAGGCCTACACCAGAGAGTCATTTGATATAAATGCATCAATGTCATCCACTATGTCAGAAAGATTTAATGTTTCAGGTGCGTTGTTGGTATCACTTTATGGCGATGCCAAGAAAGAGAAGGAACAGTTTTCAGCAACGGCAAAAAAGGTTGCTGATATCGGTGTATCAATTGCCTTACTTAATAGAATCTTTTTTATATCACTGACATCAATCGCCGCTCTGGCAACAGCGATTGCATATGGAATTGGTGGCCATTTGGCAATAAGTGATCAGTTAACTGTTGGCACACTTTTGGCTATAACTGCGCTGCTCGCTCGGCTATACGGACCGCTCACTGCTTTATCAAATGTAAGAGTTGATGTTATGACGGCACTGGTCTCATTTGAAAGAGTTTTCGAGGTTTTAGACCTAAAGCCCATGGTTGTTGATTCACCAAATGCCAAGGATCTAATCACTGATAAACCAGAGATTAGATTTGCTGATGTGTCTTTCTCTTATCCTAAGGCGGAGGATATTTCACTTGCTTCATTGGAAATGATTGCTAAGCCTGAATGGATTGCAAGTGGCGAAGTTCTGAAATCTATAAGTTTTAAAGTTCCCCCAGGCACCCTCACTGGAATAGTTGGCCCATCTGGTGCTGGAAAAAGCACGATAAGCAGTTTGATTGCCAGACTTTATGATGTTACTGCAGGTGGGATTTTTATAAATAATCTAGATATTCGAAATTACACCATAAGGTCTTTGAGGACAGCTATTGGTGTAGTGACTCAAGATTCTCATATGTTCCATGATTCAATCAAGGTAAACCTGCTTTATGCCAAACCAGATGCTTCTTTGCTAGAGATTGAATCAGCGTGTATCTCTGCACGAATTTGGGATTTTATTCAATCATTACCCAATGGGTTAGAAACAGTGGTTGGTGAGCGAGGCCATCGATTATCTGGTGGTGAGAAACAAAGATTAGCAATTGCAAGGTTACTTTTAAAGCAACCTAGCTTGGTAATACTTGATGAAGCAACTGCTCATTTAGATTCTGAAAATGAGGCGTTAGTACAGTCTGCCTTGAGAGAGGCGTTGGTTGGTCGTACCAGCATTGTGATTGCCCATCGACTGTCAACTATTTTGCACGCAGATCAAATCATCGTGGTTGATCAGGGTCGTATTGTGGAGAGAGGTACTCACCAAGAGCTAGTCGCTGCTCGAGGTCTATATTTTGATCTATATGAAAAGCAGAGCCTTGAGGCAGATTTAATTTAAGCCTTTACGTTTAGGTGTGAAGATTGCATCTTTCTTAATGGTCTCTCGTCCCGCATTGGCAGCAATAACTGCAATATAAGGCAGCGTGAGTGCGCCAGCTAAGGCAATCCAACGATATGGACTTGGCAGTAAAACTGTGAGGATAAAGCAAACTGTTCTAATCATCATCGAAATGAAATACCTACGCTGCCTGGCAGCCTGATCCAGTGTAAGCCCAGATTGCGCGGTGGTAATCGATTGTGTTACTTCTTGTTTTTTTCTCACGCATTAAGCCTATGTTTAATCTTGTAATTTAGCGAGTAAACACAATGAGGTGGCCCACCTTTTGTGAGCCACCTCATTGAAAAGTACTTTTCTAGTTGCCAGTACCTCTTGCTTTGGCTATCCGGTTAAGGATTTGATATCCAAATACAGCAAGGACAGTTGCATTGATGATTCCACTAAATGTGTAATCACCCCTGGTCCAGGACATATCGGAGATACCGATAATTAAACAAGAGGCTGCTATGTATAGATTAATTGGATTGGCAAAATTTACTCTGCCATCTATCCAAATTCTTGCACCCAATACACCGATCATTCCAAACAAGGCAACAGTTACTCCACCCTTAACACCTGCAGGAGTTGCAGATAGAACAGCGCCAAATTTTGGAGACAGCGCCAAAAGGATTGCGCCAACACCAGCAAAGATATAAGCAAGTGTGGAGTAAACCCGACTTGCTGCCATGACGCCAATGTTTTCAGCGTATGTAGTTGTTCCTGAACCGCCACCAAGACCAGCCAGGGTTGTTGCCGCTCCGTCTGCGATTAATGCGTTGCCGATCTGGTCATCAAGATTCTTTCCTGTCATTGCCGCAACCGCTTTAACATGACCAACGTTCTCAGCAATCAGGACTAGTACAACTGGCAAGAACAGCAACATTGCGCTGCTATCAAAGGTTGGAGATGTAAATGAAGGCATGGCAACCCAGCTTGCAGCTTCCACACCGGTGAAGTCCACATCACCCATCAAGGCAGCGACTGCATATCCAATTACTAAACCTGCAAAGATGCTAATTCGACCGAGAAATCCTCGGAAGAATGCGGAGATTAATCCGATTGCTAGGAGCGTAATCAAACCAACTCTTTGCCCTTGCATAAAGTCATTCTTTGCTGCCCCAGCTAAGTTCAACCCAATTACCATAACAATCGTTCCGGTAACAACTGGTGGAAGAAGTGAATCTATCCAGGCAGTTCCTGCTGCTTTGGCAATAAAACCAACAACTGCAAGCAATACACCTGCAGCAACAATTCCGCCCAAAGCAGCTGGTATGCCACCAGAGGTTTTAGCTGCGGCAACTGGTGCTAGGAAGGCGAATGAGGAACCCAAATAACTCGGTAGTTTGTTTTGAGTAATAATAATGAAGAGAAGTGTTCCGATACCTGAGAAAAAGAGGGTCGTGGTTGGTGAAAAACCAGTAATGATTGGCACTAAGAATGTTGCACCAAACATTGCAACTATATGCTGAAGGCCCATGCCCAAAGTGCGTGGCCAAGATAGGCGTTCATCAATTGTTACAACCTCTCCAGGTTGTATCTGTTTTCCGTCTCCATGAAGTTTCCAACTAAGCATTATTTCTCCTTGATTGTCGAACCTGACTCACGATGAGGCAGATTTGTGTGTGCTACCCAAAGGGGGTGGGTGTTAAATAAAAAGAATAGAACTTTCGAGGGAAAATACCCGTAGGTATTGGTAGATTTCGGGCTCTTTTTATGAAAGTTTTAATGTGTCACGCTCAATTTCCGCCCAAGATGATCCTTCTGTATGATTGAACCATCAAGTGGATGCATACGCTCCCACCTAATTCGCCTCGGTGAACTGGTTGCTTCGCAAGAAGTGCGGCTGTTTTCGCTTGTGTAATGAATGATCAATCTAGCGAAACAGCAGGGAGAACTTATCAGCACAGAACCACGTATCAATGATCGAATTCGCGTTCCTGAAGTTCGGTTGATTGGCTATGACGGTGAACAGTTAGGCGTGACTTTAATAGATAAAGCGCTTAAATTGTCAGAGGAGATCGGTTTGGATCTCGTTGAAATATCACCAGATGCAAATCCACCGGTCTGCAAAATTATGGATTTTGGTAAATACAAATACGAAATTGCGCAGAAGGCTCGGGAGGCAAGGCAGAATCAAACACACATTGTTGTGAAAGAGATGCGACTTCGACCAAGTATCGAACCACATGATTACGAAACGAAACGTAACCATATAGAACGATTTCTGGCAGGTGGGGACAAAGTGAAGGTGTCTATCCAGTTTCGTGGTCGAGAGCAATCTAGGCCGGAGATGGGATATCGATTATTACAAAAGATTGCTGAGGAGCTATCTGAAGTATCAATTGTGGAGTTTGCGGCAAAACAAGAAGGTCGCAATATGACAATGGTGCTAGGACCAGCGAAGAAAACTGGGTCTGCTAAAAAAGCAGCACCAAAGACAGCGGTGAAGGAAAAAACGGTTTTAGCAGAAAAATTAACAGGAGGTAAGTAAATGCCAAAAATGAAGACACATAGTGGAGCGAAGAAACGTTTTCGCGTCACTGGATCAGGAAAAATTATGCACGAGCGTGCTGGCAAACGCCACCTGCTTGAACGTAAATCATCAAGAGTTACCCGTCGCTTATCTGGTGATGTGGCAGCTAAGGCGCCAAATGCATTTGCTGCAAAGCGTATGCTCGGTTTGAAGTAAGGGAGAAGATAATGGCAAGAGTAAAACGTGGTGTGCATGCGGCGAAGAAGCGCCGTACAACTCTCGAGCGAGCCGCGGGTTATCGCGGTCAACGTTCACGTCTTTTTTCAAAGGCAAAAGAACAAGTTACCCACTCACTTGTCTATGCATTCAATGATCGCAAAGATAAAAAAGGAGACTTCCGTCGACTTTGGATTCAACGCATCAATGCTGCCGCCCGAGCAAACGGTATGACTTATAACCGGCTAATCCAGGGGTTGAAGATTGCTGGCATTGAAGTGGATCGTCGTGTGCTCTCTGAATTGGCAACCAATGATCCGGCAGCTTTCTCAAAATTAGTTGAGATTGCCCGCAAAAATGTTGTGACAGCTTAAAACTTCTCTAAACGAGCAGTTATAGATGGAAAACATTACGAGCCTTAATTCGCCTCACATCGAGCGAGTTAAGGCTCTTACTGGTCCAAGGGGCAAAAAAAATCGTGAAACAGAAAGCGCGTTCATTGCCGAAGGAATACAAACGGTGCGTGAGGCATTAACCTCTAAATTAATTGCCGGACTTGCAGTGAAGCAGGTTTATGTTACAGAATCTGGATTAGTAAAATTGCAACAAGAAATATCATCTGCAAGCCTAGAACAATATGAACTGATAATGGTTTCAGATCAGGTAATGACTGCGATGGCAGATTCAGAATCTCCACAGGGAATAATCGCGTTATGCTCCTCAAAATCTATGAAGTTATCGGATTTATGGGTGAGTAAGCCCAACAAAATTGCTTTCTTTTGGCAGATTCAAGATCCAGGAAATGCCGGAACAGTTATTAGAACCGCTGATGCATGTGGCTTTGATGCGGTTGTTTTCTCCTCTGACAGCGTAGATATTTTTAATCCAAAAACTGTGCGGGCAACAGTTGGATCGTTGTGGCATATACCGGTAGTGACAGATGTAAATATTGATGAATTCATCCACCAGGCAGGGGAGAATGATATTTCACTCTATGCATTAGCTGGAGATGGTGAAGAGCAATTTAGTTCTGCATTTGTTACTAGGGTTTCAAAGCAGCCATCTGGTTGGCTTTTTGGAAATGAAGCTAGAGGATTACCCGCTCTGCCATCTGAACTATTAAAGGTTGCTATCCCGATGAAAGGGTTTGCTGAATCATTAAATGTGGCAAGTGCTGCGGCAATTGTCCTGCATTCCGTAGGACTCTCCTTATAGACTTAGAGCATTATGGCGTTAGGTCAAGCACAAATTAATGGTGATTTAGCCAGTGCACTGGCTGCTATCGCATCAGCTGCCAATCTAGATGTGATGAAGCAGATAAGGATTGATTATGTTGGTGATAAATCACCATTAGCAAAGGCAAATCAACTTTTAGCCTCACTCGAGCAAGCACAGCGAGCAGAGTTTGGTAAATTAATTGGTGCAGCCAGAGCAGAAATAAATCAAGCCTTTGAGAAGAAAAATATTGAATTATCAGCAGCTCGAGATTCACAGGCATTATTAACTGAAAAAGTTGACGTTACCTTACCTGGCCGTAGAAATTTAAAGGGTGGACTTCATCCTCTAACTATTTTGACCAATGAAATTAATGATTTGTTTATCGGTCTGGGATACAAGGTGGCCGAAGGACCTGAACTTGAGTCAGAGTGGCTAAATTTTGATGCGCTAAATATTCCGGCCGATCATCCAGCTCGAACAATGCAGGACACTTTTTTTGTCGAACCATTAGATGCCAAGCTAGTTTTACGCACCCACACTTCACCGGTGCAAATTAGAACCATGCTTGATGAAAAACCACCGATATATGTAATTTGTCCGGGAAAAACTTATCGCTCTGATGCATTAGATGCCACCCATACCCCAGTCTTTCATCAAGTGGAGGGGCTAGTTATCGATGAGAATATTACGCTGGCGGATCTGAAGGGAACCTTGGACTTTTTTGCTAAATCAATTTTTGGTGAGAATGTAAAGACTAGGTTACGACCTTCCTTTTTTCCTTTCACTGAACCGTCAGCTGAGGTTGATGTGTTTTTCAATGACCGCTGGATTGAGTGGGGTGGATGTGGGATGGTGAATGAGAAGGTGCTTGTTGGTTGTGGAATCGATACCAAAAAATTCTCAGGTTTTGCATTTGGAATGGGATTAGAGCGAACACTTATGGTCAAACACGGCATTACAGATATGCATGACATTGTTGAGGGCGATGTTCGGTTCACCCAAAGCTTTGGTGTGGGGAAAAAATGAAGGTCCCATTAAGTTGGTTGCGTGAATATGTAAAATTGCCGCCAAAAATTACACCAGATCAAATTGGCCAAGCATTTATAAATGTCGGTTTTGAAGTAGAGGCAATTGATCTGCAAGGTGAGAGTCTTAAAGGGCCGATATTGGTTGGAAAAGTTATATCTATTGAGGAGTTGCCAGAGAATAAGAAACCGATTCGTTATGTGGAACTTGATCTAGGCAGTAAGCAAAATAGATATGTAATCTGTGGAGCTAGAAATTTTAAGGTCAACGATCTTGTTGTCGTCGCCCTTCCGGGTGCTGTTCTACCTGGCAACTTCGTTATTTCTGCCCGACAAACTTATGGCAAATTAAGTGATGGCATGATCTGCTCTGCAAAAGAGCTGGGCATTAGCGATGAACACGCTGGCATTATTGTGTTACCACAGGGGCGAATTGGCAGCGACGCTACTGAACTTCTCAGTATTTCTGATGTGATTTTTGATATCGCCATTAATCCAGATCGCGGTTATGCGATGTCAATCAGAGGGCTGGCGCGAGAACTCGCAGGTTCCTTAAGATGTAAGTTCACTGACCCGGCTGATTCTAAGAGTTCACCGAAGCTTAAAGTGGTAAAAAATAGCAAGGTTGTTTCGGTGAAGATTGAAGATAAGACCGGAGCAGATCAAATCTATATACGAACTATCGAGAAAGTTAATGTAAAAAATTCCACTCCTATTTGGATGCAAAGGCGGATTGAAAAATGTGGGATGCGATCGATTTCATTAGCTGTCGATATAACTAATTATGTAATGTTGGAGTTAGGTCAGCCGCTTCACGCATTTGATGCTGATATGGTGATGGGCGGTTTACGAGTTACGCGAGCAGGCAAATTTAATAGATTAACTACATTAGACAAAGTGGATCGAAAATTAGAGGCTGATAATTTACTCATTTGTGATGCCAAATCACCTTTAGCTTTAGCCGGCACGATGGGTGGTTTCGCGTCAGAGGTTACATCTACGACAAAAAGAATTGCACTTGAGGCAGCCCATTTTGATCCGATCAGCGTTGCGAAAAATTCACGATCTCACAAACTCTCTAGTGAGGCATCTCGCAGGATTGAGCGAAATACTGATCCGATGATGGCTGAGGTTGCATCTGCCAGGGCAGTTAATTTGCTGATTGATCTTGCAGGAGCAAAGTATGTGGGCAGTTCAGTTGCTGGGGTTCCGATCAAGAAACGCAAATTAAAAATTAGTATTTCTAAAGTTTCACAATTCATCGGATACTCATACTCGATAAAGCAGGTTAGAGAATCACTTTCATTAATTGGATGCAAAGTCAGTGGCGGTGGTGACGCAATAACGGTTGAAATTCCAACTTGGCGCCCTGATTTGCATACCATGGCTGATTTTGCCGAAGAGATTGCTAGGTTAAATGGGTATCAGGTGATTCCATCCAGATTGCCGATAGGTAAAACGGGCGGTGGCCTAAGTAATATGCAACAGCGTAAACGCCAAGTTGCACAATTGTTAGCAAACCAAGGTTTTTCTGAGGTGATCAACTCTCCATTTGTTTCTCAAGAAATGGTTGATCTACTGGGTTTTACTGGAGACCGAGCCAAATCATTTAGGATCGCAAATCCAATCTCTGCTGAGGCACCATTGCTGCGGACTCACTTGCTGCCGGGATTGCTAACAACCTTGGGTCGAAATGTCAGTAGAGGAATAAAAGATCTTGCAATATTTGAAATTGGAAGTGTCTTTAGAAATACCACCACACTACCTAAGGTGGTAATGCCAGAGACTAGTAGGCGACCCTCCGCCAAGAGCATTGATTCTATTTATGCAGCAGTGCCAAAGCAGATGGTATTTATTGGCGCGGTAGTTGCGGGTGAGACACTTTTGTCGAACTGGCAAGGTAAAGGTGTTGGATTTATTTGGAGTGATGCGGTTGCTAAAGCTATTGAAATAGTTGAATCCACCGGCAATGAGTATGAAGTTATCAGCAGTGATCTAGCCCCTTGGCACCCTGGTAGATGTGCTGAAATCAGAGTTGCTGGCAAACCGATTGCACACGCTGGTGAGTTACACCCCCGAGTGATTTCAGAGCTTGATCTGCCAGAACAAACCTGCGCCTTTGCAGTTATTTTAAGTGAACTACCAATCGCTCAAACAACAAAGGCACCTGCGATTTGGAATCAGCCGGCAACTGTCCAAGATGTTGCTTTAGTTGTGAAAAGTAATGTCACTGCCGCAGAGGTTGAAAAAGCACTCCGTTCGGGTGCTGGAAACTTACTGGAGTCAATTTTGTTATTTGATAGATATGACCAAATCGGCGAAGGTAAAGTTTCATTGGCCTTCACCCTTTCCTTCCGAGCAGCAGATCGCACCCTTACAGCTGATGAGGTTGCTCAGTATCGGGATGGTGCAATTGCTGCTGCAACAAGATCTTGTGGGGCCACCTTACGCTCTTAATGTATAAATATGCATAAATTTGTATAAATATGCTTTATAACGCTAAGATTGCCCAATGAAAATTGGCGTAATTGGGGCAAGTGGCTACACCGGTGGAGAGCTGCTAAGGCTACTTTCTAGTCATCCAAAATTTGCATTGAGCTACGTAGCAGCTGGCAGTAATGCTGGTGAATTGATAACTAATCTTCACCCGCACCTAACCGTTTTCTCAGGGCAGAGGTTTTCTCAAACTAATGCAGATGAAATCAATAATTGTGACCTAGTTTTCGTTGCACTGCCTCACGGTGAATCAGCAAAACTGATTTCACAAATAGATTCCAAGGTGAAGATTGTTGATCTGGGTGCAGATTTTAGACTTTCAAGTGCTAAAGAGTGGGAGAAATACTACGGGGGAGTCCATGCTGGCAGTTGGCTCTATGGCTTACCTGAATTGGTTGATCACAAAAAAATTGCGGCTGCAACCCGGGTGGCAAACCCTGGTTGTTATGCAACCGCTATTGCACTTTCGATTGCACCGGCATTAACTGATATCGATGCCAGCGATATTGTAGTTGTTGCTGCCTCCGGCACTACCGGCGCAGGTCGTAGTGCAAAAGTAAATCTACTTGGTAGTGAGGTGATGAATAACCTAGTTTCCTATAAGTTTGGTGGGGTTCATCAACACACACCTGAGATTGAACAGATACTTAATCAGATCGCCACAGTAGATATAAAGATCTCATTTACGCCAATCCTTGCTCCGATGCCTAGAGGAATTTTGGCAACAGTTACCGCAAAGATCACCAACAACGCCAACTTAGAAAGTCTGCGCACAAAGTATGTGCAATTTTATGCAGGCAGTAAATTCATTACCTTGCTGCCTGATAACCAGATGCCAATGACGAGTGCGGTATTTGGCAGTAATCATGCGCAGATTCAAATCGCTGTTGATACCCACGTAAATCGTCTTGTTGTATCAACTGCTATTGATAATCTTGGAAAGGGTGCTGCTGGTCAAGGGATTCAAAACGCAAATTTGATGTGTGGCTATCCAGAAGAAGCAGGTTTAGCCGTGCCAGGTGTCAGATGATTGTCATTAAATATGGAGGGAATGCATTGCCTGATATTGATTCCAATGATCAAGTATTAGAAGCGATCGGTGATGCTTTTTTAGATGGTGAGCAAATTGTCCTAGTACACGGTGGCGGACCCCAGATAGATGAGGCGTTAAAAGAAAAGGGCATAGGCAGTGACAAAGTGGCTGGTTATCGAGTAACAGATTCACAGGTTTTTGAGGTAGTGCAGTCGGTATTAAGTGGCACTGTTTTAAGGTCGATAGTTAATTATTTAATCGGTAGTGAGATTAATGCAGTTGGGTTATCAGCAGCTGATGGTGGCTTAATTCGAGCAAGAAAATTTACACCAGTTGTTGATGGTAAAGCGGTTGATATCGGTTTTGTAGGGCAGGTAGATGAGGTTAATCCAATGATTTTAGAAGGTCTAATTACTGAGGGATATTTACCTGTGATATCACCAGTTGCAGTAGACACTGATGGTGTTGGGTATAACATCAACGCCGATTTAGTTGCAGGTGCCATTGGTGGGGCATTAAGAGCTGATTCGGTTATTTTCCTAACTGATGTAGATGGCATTTATCGCAACTGGCCGGATAAGGCATCTTTAATTAATGAAATTTCCATTGATGAGTTGAAGCAAATCGCACCATCTTTTTCTGCAGGAATGATTCCAAAGGTTGCCGCGGCTATTAACGCAATTGACGCCGGTGCTTTTTCAGTAAGGATCACGAACGGTACCGATCTAGCGGCAGTACTAGATGCGTTAGATGATCAGGGTGGAACTTTGGTGAGTGCATAATGGCAAAGGTGAATATGCAATCTGCCACAGCTAGGAGGGCTTTGGTAATCAAGCTTGTTGATGATGAATCAATTCATTCGCAAAGTGATTTGGTGCGAGAGCTGTCTAAGCGCGGATACATGCTTACGCAAGCAACTGCTAGTCGTGATTTAGAGGAGTTGGGCGCAGTACGCGGCAAAGATAACAACGGTGTCTTTCGTTATCAATTCGTCTCATCCCCACAGAGTGTGAAAAGTAAAGGTATGGCAGAGTTGATATCCTCATTAGATTCCAGCGGCAACCTTGCAGTTGTGAAGACTCCACCCGGTGCGGCGCAGTTACTTGCTGGCAATCTAGATCGTGCAATGAAATCTGGGAAATTGCATTCAGCAATTGGCACAATTGCAGGTGATGACACGGTTTTAGTAGTTGCTAAATCGGCAACAGGCGGTGCATCCCTTGCCCGAGAAATCAAAAAATTATTGGAAGGCAATAAATGACTCTTTGGGGTGGCAGGTTTACCAAGGATTCTGCTGAATCATTGGCAGCTTTGTCGAGAAGTGTTCATTTTGACTGGCGCCTTGCACCATATGAAATTGAGGTGAATCTGGTCCATCTAAAAAGTTTGGTTGCCCAATCGGTGATCAGCAAAGATGATGGCGCAAAAATCGAAAAAGCCCTGCTTGAACTAGCTACTGAGATAGG
>SXRC01000051.1 GCA_005793655.1 Actinomycetota bacterium | reverse complement strand
GCTAAGTCATACTCTGAGTTTCTGCCCACAATTGTTGCAACATAAATATCACCATTATTTAACTCAACTTCTATTTTGCCTGTAGTTGCTGCACTTTCAATCACATGGTTGTTGGTGATGATGTAGGAAAGGGAAGAGGTGGATTTATATATTGAGCCAGAGCCAGAGCCACTACCAAGGGTGGATGTAACCTTGATGGAAACAACTGAAGGAGATACTAACTGAGCAATACTTTTTACATTAGCCCCGGTTGCGCCAATATCTACTGCGCTGCGTCCTTTTGGACAGCTGCCATTACTTGAGACATAAAGAGCTTTAGTTTTGTTATCAATACATGCTTTGACCACCGGCACATTATTTGGGATCGCAATAGCGTATCCACCCACAGTGACTGCGCCAATAATAAAACCAATTAATAACTTCAATGTTGTGCTCTTCATCAAATCCTTTGATAGCTGTGATTAATAAGCCTGATAAGAGTAGGTAGTTTACTTGAGATTTTTCTGAGAAACTCCTGCAGTAAAGTTAAGTAATGGGCCAAAATATGATGATCACCACAAAGCGACTTCACCTTCATACCGTTCTGCCGGATGAGTACCTCCTGCTGCAACAAGATCTCACCCATCCAGATTTATGGCTAAAACGTGGCTTCACCGATCCGCTTAGGTATTTTGCTACAAATCCAAATCCACTTGAGTATCGCACTCCAAGAGTTGCAATGAATCCCGAATGGGCAAAATATCTTCTTCGAGTTGCTGTCTTAAAGAAGAGTTCAATAATTATTGCCTCTGCTGGCTTTCATAATGCACCAGATGCGGCCGGCATGATTGAGATCGGTTTTGGGGTTGATAAGGCGTATCAAAACTTAGGATATGGCCAAGAGATTCTGCATGGGATGTGGAGTTGGATAGTTAATGACCCACAAGTTAAAACACTTCGCTATACCGTTTCACCAGATAATTTAGTATCTCAACACATAATTAAAAATCTAGGATTCAAATTAGTTGGAGAGCAGATGGATGAAAAAGATGGCTTAGAGCAAATCTATGAATTACCTGCTGCAAAATATCAATCTACTATTTGATCCTGATCAAAACTCATATTTCTAACCTGACTATTTAGTAGTGATAATAAAATAGCTAGGGCTGAAACACCTGTGAGAATGTAGAGAAAATTCTCAATTCCTAGAAGTGTTGAGAAAGGCGCAGCAATTGCTAAACCAATTGGCCTAAACATCATCGAACCTAGAGCGTCAAAGGAGGAGACTCTAGAGAGTGAATCCCTTGGCACTTTTCGTTGCAATGCGGTTGCCCAAAGAGTTCCCCAAAGATCTAATGTGATACCAAATAAAAAAGCTCCAAAGGCAATTACCAGTAGTGATTGGGGCTTTGCTAATGTGAAAATATAAAAGGTAAGGGTGAAGGAGGAGAGTTGTAGGAAGCGAAGTGGGTATTTTAATTTTATTTTCAGTGCAATAACTGAGCCAACTATTAAACCAATGGACTCTGCTGTAATTACAAAGGACCAAGATTTTGCTCCATTAAAATGTTTTAGCGCAATTAATGGCCCTAATACATTTTCAGCTGCTGCCCAACACATTACTAAAAATGACCAAGAAAAGACTAGAACTACAATCCATCTAAATGATAAAAACACCCACCAGCCATGAACTAGATCATCTAACATCGTATTTTGAGTTGTTTGCGCCCTTGGAGTTAAATGGCGAAAGGTAAAAACTAGCGCACCAGCTATGAAAAATGATCCAGCATCAATTGCCAAAGTTAGTGCTGCCCCGTACTGATCAATTAATATTCCAGCAATTGCAGCTCCAAGTATCATGCCACTATTGGTCAGTAATTGATTTAATGCGTTTCCTTTTTGTAGCCCCTCCTCTGGAATTACCGCTGGAATTACACCAGCAAATGCTGGCCAAAAAACTCCCCACATAATTCCAAAGATGCCATTTACTACCAATAATATATAAAGTGGCACCTCACCTTGGGTAAAATACCAAGCCTGCACAAATAAAACTAAACCTGCGATCATGTCAGTGATACCGACCATCCGCGCCCGACCGTATTTATCTGCGATTACACCACCAAATGGTGCGGTAATTAAAAAACAAATTGTTGTAACACCTAGAACTAGACCAAGCAGATTTGCTGAACCATTAGGAAGAGCTAATATTCCAAAAGCTAATGCAATTGGCCCCATACCATTTCCAAAGTTGGATAGAAATCTTGCAAAAAATAACTGCTTAACATACTTATAAGCAAGAACTTCTCTAGTTAGCACCCTACTATTTTGTCATACTATTTATTGGCCGATCAGGCAGTTTCAAACGTGATGCTGCAACACTAATTACTAATAATCCAATCACTAACCCAGATAACCAATACCAATGGGCACCAAAGCCAAGCATGGTGCCAGCAATAGATGGACCGGCAATCAGTGAGATCTGCCAGGCATTTGTCCCAGCTGCGTTATATCGCCCCCGTAGATGATCTGGTGCTAATTGATTAACAACTGAGGGCAAAATTGGCGACCAAATCATCTCACCAAAGGCAAAGATGAATTGGCATAAAATTACAAAAAATAAAGCATTACCTTTAAATACACCACTTGCAGCCAGGGCAACCCAGGCTAGCGCCCACATTAGAACTGCAACAGAGATCGCTGACTTACGTTTTACTAAGAGTAATTTTTTATTTACCAAGAGTTGAAAAGCTGCAATTACAAAAGTATTGAGCGCATATGCCCAAGCTAAATCTCTTGGCGCAAGCCCTGAAATCGATGTTGAAAAAGCGGTAAAGCCCACCTCTAATTGACTGTAGCTAAATAAAACAGCAAACATTGCAACAAACCAAAACTTTACAAATGTCTTATCAGCTATTACATCAGCCCAGCCACCCGCAATCTTGGCCCGTTCAATCCTCTCACTAACACTTCGCCTACCAACATCCTTCAAAGTTAAAACCACCACTAG
This sequence comes from Actinomycetota bacterium, assembly GCA_005793655.1. Lineage (GTDB taxonomy): Bacteria > Actinomycetota > Actinomycetes > Nanopelagicales > Nanopelagicaceae > Nanopelagicus. The sequence continues at coordinate 119 of SXRC01000051.1, read as the reverse complement.
ATAGATAAGGTAGGAGATACCATCTCCAATAAAAAGTAATTCAAAGGTCCTTGGATTATCTAGTGTGACCACCAAAGATGAAACTAAGCCGCCAATTCCAATACCTAGATTTAACATGG
>SXRC01000050.1 GCA_005793655.1 Actinomycetota bacterium | reverse complement strand
TCTTACTACCTCATCTTCATTCTTAGTGGCCATAAGACTAAGGATACTCCCGAAAGGTGGTTTCACTCCAACCAGCGTAATCTTGGGCAAATGCGAGAGAGTTTGGTCCGTAAAAAGGTAAGAGCAAGGGTGATCTATCGGATCTTGAGTAAAACCTATCCAAATGTTCGATGCGAGTTAAATTACAAAACCCCTTATCAACTATTAGTTGCAACTGTCTTATCGGCGCAATGCACTGATAAACGAGTGAACCAAACCACACCTGCTTTGTTTAAGAGTTACCCAAACCCTTTAAAAATGGCGCAGGCTGATATCAAAGATATTCAAAGATTGGTCAAGTCAACTGGTTTTTACCGGGCCAAGGCTAAGAATATTAAATCACTTAGTAGCAAGATAATTACTGATTTTAATGGCAAGGTGCCAAACAATCTGGAGAGTTTAATTACGCTACCTGGGGTTGGCAGAAAGACAGCAAATGTAGTTTTAGGACATGCCTTTGACATCCCTGGCATTACCGTTGATACTCACTTTGGCAGATTAAGTAGAAGATTCGGTTGGAGTAAATCATTAGATCCAATAAAAGTTGAGTTCGAGGTTGGTGATTTAATTCCAAGAAAAGAGTGGACTAATTTGTCGCAGCGATTGATCTGGCATGGCAGAAGAGTTTGCCACTCCAGAAAGCCAGCATGTGGTGCTTGCCCTATTACTAAGTACTGCCCATCCTTTGGAGTAGGTGAGATGGATCCAATTAAAGCAAAGCGAATGGTGAAGGTTGAGGCGGATTTTAAATGAAAAAACAATCAATTTTATTAATTATGACTTTACTTATAACAGGCTGCACATCTACTACCAAAGTAAATTCACCAGGATTTGTAGCACCTTGTGATCAGATTAAATTGGCAGAGAGCGCAGAAAAATCAGTGATGCTGTCATGTTTAGATGGATCAGGTGAGATTAATTATTATCAGTTAAGAGGGCCTCTAGTTATAAATGTATGGGGATCATGGTGTGAAGGTTGCAAGCAAGAGATGCCTTATTTTGTTGAGTTATATCAAAACCCAGTATTTAAAAGTGGGCAGATTCAGATGCTTGGCGTAAATGTTGAGGAAAAATCTAAAGAGGAAGCAATTGAATACATTCAAAAAAGTGGGATGAGATGGCCAAATCTTGAAGATATAAGTGGTGTGTCAAAATCTATATTTGGGCCAGGAGTTCCAGTTACCTGGTTTATTGATAAAGAAGGTAAGAATGTTGCAACAAAAATTGGTGCCTATACAAATAAGCAGAAGTTATTTGACCAATTTGAAAAAGCTTTTGGAGTTAAGTTATGAATTACTTTGACTTTATAGTAATTGGAGTTTTATTACTAGCTTTTTATAGTGGATATAAAAATGGTTTGATTAAGACAATATTTAGGTCAGTTGGATATATTGTAGGTGGTGTATTGGGGTTAGCTGTTGTGGTTAATCATATTTCTACTTGGCAGAATCAATTACACAAAGTGGTGTTAGCGCTATTTGCTATTATGTTAGGCGCAACATTAGGAGAGTACTTGCTAGGTAAAGTTGGAGCAATATTTAGAGTAGCACTTTTCCTGCCACCATTTAAATTTATTGACTCGTTAATAGGTGCTGGTTTATCTGTTTTAAGGGCCGGTTTCATCCTGTATTTAGTTGCCACTTTGTTAGTTTTTTCAACTTGGAGCATTGCAAATGAATACATAAAGCCTGCAAAATTGTATACTTATACAGATTCACATCTACCTTCAGCAATGAGTGAGATAAAGAGTGAGATAGTTAAGTTGCTTGAGAAAGTGAACTAATCCTCACTCTTTCCAGAATTTAAACCTTCAGAGATTAATTTCATTACATTTGGATCAGCAAGAGTTGTTGAATCTCCGACCGCTCTATTTTCTGCCACATCACGCAGCAACCGTCGCATAATCTTGCCACTTCTTGTTTTAGGCAACTCGGTGACAACCATAATCTGGCGTGGCTTTGCAATTGGGCCAATCTGTTTTGCCACATGATCTCGTAGCTCTTTAACTAAAGCATCCCCTGTGGCTGATTCAATTCCACCTCTTAAAATCACAAATGCAACAATCCCCTGCCCAGTCATCTCATCATTTGCGCCAACTACCGCAGCCTCTGCGATCGCATCATGAGAGACAAGTGCTGATTCAACCTCGGTTGTTGAGATTCGATGTCCTGAAACATTCATAACATCATCAACACGTCCAAGTAACCAAATGGCACCATCTTTATCAAGCTTTGCACCATCTCCTGCAAAGTAAACTCCATCAAAGCGTGACCAGTAAGATTCTTTATAACGAACTGGCTCATTCCAAACACCACGCATCATTGATGGCCAAGGTTTTGTTAAGACAAGATAACCACCCCTGCCATTACCAACAGCTTTACCCGCATCATCAACAACCCCAGTAGATATTCCAGGTAGTGGCAGCATTGCACTACCTGGTTTTGTTGCAGTAACTCCTGGTAATGGTGAGATCATGATTGCCCCAGTCTCTGTCTGCCACCAGGTGTCAACAATTGGGCAATTGTTTTTACCAATCACCTCTCGAT
>SXRC01000049.1 GCA_005793655.1 Actinomycetota bacterium | reverse complement strand
GCTAAATTACCAATCTGGCTCTCAGTAATTACATTATTACTAATAGTTGGCTGGAAGCGGCAATTAATCAAGTTAACGAGGCAGCCAACTGAGGTTAATGCTGGGAAGTTATTCCAAGCATCGATCATTTTTCTCAGTATTTACTCATTTTTATTAGTACTTGGTGTATTGCTTAAGTAGTTTTCACACCTAAAGATGGGACAATTACTTCCATGTCTTCCCCGCTAGCACTTGATGTTGCCGATTTGTCCAAAAAATATGGTGATCGTATGGCTCTTTCACATGCAAATTTTGAAGTGCCAATGGGGAGCATCTGTGGATTTGTAGGGCCAAATGGTTCAGGAAAGACCACCACAATCCGAATGTTGCTGGGTTTGATAAAACCAACAACAGGTAGCGGTCATGTATTAGGTGAATCAATTACTGAACCAGAAAAATATTTGCCACGGGTTGGTGCCATGATTGAAGGGCCAGCTTTTTATCCAGCACTTACCGGTCTGCAAAACTTAACTGTATTAGCTAAATTAGGTGGCTTTGATGTTGACTCAATCCAAAAGTTACTTGAAATAGTTGGGCTGGCAGATCGTGGAGACTCAAAATATAAAACCTATTCATTAGGGATGAAACAAAGATTGGGCATTGCAGCCTCACTGCTTCCTAATCCAAAGTTATTAGTACTAGATGAGCCAACTAATGGTTTAGATCCAGCCGGAATTCAAGAAATCAGAAATTTACTTCGCAAATTAGCAGATGCTGGTACCACAGTCTTCGTCTCATCCCACCTTCTTTCAGAGATAGAGATGATTTCTGATCACCTAGTGATGCTTAGATTAGGAAAGGTAATTTTCTCTGGCAAGACTTCAGAGTTATTAGCAAAGCAGTTACCTGTGATCGTGGCTAAACCATCAAACACAGATGATTTAAACAAACTAGTCAAAATTGCTAAAGATAATGGCCATGATGCAAAGATAGTTGATCAGAATGTGCATGTAACTGGCGCTGCTGATTATTCAGCTCAATTTAACAAATCAGCATTTGATGCCGGAATAATTTTAGAATCCCTAACGCCAATTCGCCCCTCACTCGAGGATACATTTTTTGAAATGACGGGTGATTAATATGTGGAATGTATTTAGAGCAGAGCTAACAAAATTACGTCGGCCATCTTTATCACTTTCATCAATTGCAGCGGTTACTTTTGTGGTGGGGCTAGTTACCTCACTTTTGTTTTTATTAGTTGATTCACCAGAGGGAAATGGTGAGCGTGGGGTAAGAATCGGCCGAGAGGTCTTATCACTTCCCGATGGCTTATCTATTGGTTTTAGTAACTCAGCAGGTTTATTGGGAATAGTGGCACTTTGCATTTTTGCTGCCCAAACCGCGCAGGAGTACACCTACGGTACCTTGCGTAATTTGTTGGTACGCCAGCCATCTCGAATGAAGATATTAATTGGCAAATTAGTAGCGATGAAATTATTTGCAATTGCAATGGTGACACTTGCTGCAATCTTATCTATCGCACTTTCCTATCTATTTGCTGGTGTTAAAGATGTATCAACTGTTGCTTGGTCAATTAATGACGCGCAAATGGCGGTGCTGCGTACCTTCATTAATGTTTTAATTGCAACTATCGGGTATGGCATCTTTGGCATGATCCTAGGATTACTCTTTCGATCGCCAATTTCGGCAATATCAATTGGTGTGATCTGGAATTTAATTATCGAGGGCTTACTATCTGCTTTTATAACAAATATTGATAAGTATTTTCCTGGCCAACTCTTATCAATTGTGGCCCAAGGTGGCAATGATCGAATCTCCTATCAATACTCACTATTCACCTCCTACGGTTTCTTAGTTGCTGCATTTATAATTGTGGCTGTCCTATTTAAAAAGCGAGATGTGGCAAATTAATGAATAGAAAACTAATAACAGCGTTACTGCTGTTCACCTTAATCCCAACCACAGCCTTGGCCGCCACACCAAAACCCACTCAAGCTCAAATTGATGCTGCAAAGAAAATCGAGGCGGAAAAGAAAGCAGCTGCTGATGCAGCGGCGAAAAAATTAAACTCAGCTAAGAAAACCCTGCAACAGTTAACCGCTATTGCAACTGCAAAAAGGAAAGTTTATCTGGCTGCTCAAAATGAATTAAAAATGAAAACGAAAAAAGCTGAGATTGCAATGAAGCATCTACAAATAGCACAGGCGTCGGTAAGCCAAGGTAAACGAACCATTGGCAAGTTGGCAGTAAACGCTTATGTAATGGGTGGTGGATTTACTGATCTTGATTCATTACTTAAGGCAGATGGGCCACAAGATTTAGCGGATCGACTGAGCACTTTAGATGCACTAGGTGAAAATAATTCAAATGCCTTAGATAGATTTAAATCTGCAGAAGTTGTTGCATCCACTGCTCAAAAAGAGGCGGATGCTGCCAAGAAGGCACAAGCTGAAGCAACTATTAAAGTAGCAGCGGCTAAAAAAGCAGCTGATGAAGCAACAGCCATGCAACAAGAAGAGGTTGATAAATTACAACTGGTTCAAGATAAGTTAGCAAAAGAGTTAGCGGTTGCCCAAAAAACTAGATTAACCCTGGAGCAACAACGCCAACTTGCGTTGTTGGAAGAGGCAAATGCTGGCCGAGCGGTATTAACACCAGATCAAGCAAAGATTTGGCCAGATATTGGTTTTACTGGCAGAAGTGGTACTCGGTCAACGGAAGAGATGCGACTAGCGGCGGTTGAGTATGCAAAGAAGCAGGTACTAGCTAAGAAAAATTATGTTTGGGGCGATGAAGGACCAAATACATTTGATTGTTCAGGCTTGGTCTATGCCGCTTATAAATCAGCAGGACTTGGTTGGCCAAACTGGGATCGCCTTAACTCATCACTTTATTGGGTAGCAACCAAACGAGTGCCGATAAGTGAGATGGTGCCAGGGGATCTAATTTTCTACTCCTACAAAGGTACAGTCAGCACAATTCACCACATTGGAATCTATGCTGGAGAAGGCATGATGTGGGAGGCTCACAATAAAGATAAAGATTTGATGTATTCCAGTATCTATAGCGTAAAAGGTTTAATGCCATACGGGGGTCGGGTCTAATCTTGTCGGTATGGAAACTGCCAACACTGCAAATCTTTGGGAAGTGCGAAAAGCACTAAAACCATTTCTTGGTGATGGTGCACAGACAGTTCTGTTTGGTTGCTCAGGTGGCGCAGATTCAATGGCGATGGGATTAGCGTTATTCCTAGAACGTGCGGACATAAAAGTAATTCCAGTTGTGATTGATCACGGTTTACAACCAGGCTCTGATCAAATTAGCGCACAGACTACTTTAAATCTGAAAGAAATTGGCTATACCCAAATTGAATCAGCCAAGGCGCAAGTTGTAGTAACAGATGGAATTGAAGCATCTGCACGTCGTGCTAGATATCAAATCTTTAATCAATTTATTGATTCTTATCAACCTGAGCATTTCTTTTTAGCACACACATTAAATGATCAAGCTGAAACTGTTTTACTTGGTTTAGCAAGAGGATCTGGTGCTAGATCCTTATCTGGTATGGCGGTTAGAAATAATATTTACACCAGGCCACTGTTAAATATTTCCAGGCAAGTTACTATGGCTGCTTGTAAAGAGGGTGGCATTAATATTTGGTCAGACCCACATAATGAGGATCTGAGATTCAGTAGGATAAAGGTGCGCAAAAATGTATTGCCAAACCTTGAAGAAAATCTTGGGCCAGGGGTAGTGCAAGCATTAGCAAGGAGTGCTGATTTACTTCGAGATGATGCTGATGCATTAGATAGTTTTGCCAATCAATTTATTACCCAAGTTGATCCATTAAATCTAGAGGTCAAGGATTTAGAACGACTCCCAAGGGCGCTTCGTACTCGAATTCTGCGCCTTGCTATCTATCAGGCTGGTGCACCAGTTGGGACACTAACTGCAGAACATATCTTCACCGCTGAGGCGTTAATCTCCGATTGGCACGGTCAAAAAGAGTTATCACTTCCTGGGAATGTGAAGCTTTTGAGGAATTCAGGCAGAATTACCCTCTCAACCACCAACTAAGGAGCATTGTGGATTTATCGGCTGATGGCAAAGAGATTGAAAAAATTATTGTCAGTCAGGAGCAAATTCAAAGTAGGTTGAAAGAATTGGCTGCGCAAATTGTAAAAGATTATGAAGGCAAAGATTTAATCTTAGTTGGTGTGCTAAAAGGTGCGGTTATGGCAATGGCGGATTTGTCTCGTTACCTACAGCGACATGTAGACATGGATTGGATGGCAGTAACTTCATATGGAGCTGGAACCAAATCAAGCGGAGTCGTGAGAATTCTTAAAGATTTAGATAATGATATTTTAGGACGAGAAGTTTTAATTGTTGAAGACATTTTAGATACAGGATTAACACTTTCTTGGCTGACTGAAAACCTACTTTCTAGAGGCGCCAAATCAGTTTCAGTTTTTACTGTTTTACGTAAGCCAGATGCTGCCACAGTTAATGTCGAGGCGAAGTATGTAGGTTTTGATATCCCCAGCGAGTTTGTGGTTGGTTATGGCTTAGATTTCAATCAGAAGTACCGCAATTTGCCATTTATTGGCGTTCTTGCCAAACACCTTTATTCTTAAGCCCCTCAATTAAATGTTTTAAGAAAGTGAAGTAACTGGTGTCCAAAAAGAAAAAGTTTAATATTCCTAAGTTTAAGGGATTTAAAAGTACCGAGAAGCTGGTAAAGCCATCACCACAAACGGCAAGGCGCATTTTGCGCGGACCACTTTTTTGGATTATTGCCGCGCTGATTGCGGTGAGTATTTTCGTACAAATTTCAACTACTGGCGAAGAGTTTAAAAAAGTCGAAACCTCAGTAATATTAAATGAGATCTCATTAAATAATGTTCAATCAGCCATAATTATTGACCGAGATCAAAAGGTAAGAGTGGTTTTGAAAAATGGTGAGTTTGTTGATGGTGCTGCAAAACTTGAAGCCTCATATGTTTCTGGCCAGGAGCCATTGATTGTTGAGTTATTAACCAGCAATCCACCAGCAAGTAATTGGGATATTGAAGTTCCAAGACAGTCTTTCTTTATATCTTTAATTCTAAGTATTTTGCCAATTCTGTTGATCATCTTCTTGCTCTTGTTATTTATGGGTGGTGGCCAAGGAGGTCGAGTACTTTCATTTGGTAGATCACGAGCTAAATTACAAAATAAGGAAATGCCAACAAATACTTTTGCTGATGTGGCAGGTGCTGATGAAGCTGTTGCTGAATTAAAAGAGATAAAAGATTTTCTGGCAAGTCCAGAAAAGTACAAATCCATTGGTGCCAAAATTCCTAAGGGTGTTTTACTTTATGGCCCACCAGGAACTGGAAAAACTCTACTTGCCAGAGCGGTTGCGGGTGAGGCAAAGGTTCCGTTCTATTCAATTTCAGGCTCTGAGTTTGTTGAGATGTTTGTGGGAGTTGGTGCCTCGCGTGTTCGTGATTTATTTGCCCAGGCAAAACAAAATGCACCTGCAATAGTTTTCGTTGACGAGATCGATGCAGTAGGTCGCCAGCGTGGTGCTGGATTAGGTGGCGGTAATGATGAGCGTGAGCAAACACTTAATCAATTGCTAGTTGAGATGGATGGATTTGAAGCAAATGGACAAGTAATTTTAATTGCTGCAACTAACAGGCCTGATGTCTTAGATCCAGCATTGCTTCGCCCGGGTAGGTTTGATCGTCAAATTACAGTTGATCGTCCTGATTTAAAAGGTAGAGCTGCAATTTTAGCAGTACATGCAAAAAATAAACCTATTGCGAAAGATGTAGATCTTCCTGCTTATGCAAAACGCACACCAGGATTTACTGGAGCAGATTTAGCAAATGTATTAAATGAAGCTGCATTATTAGCTGCAAGGGAGGAGCGAAAAGCAATTAGGAACTCCGATATTGATGAGGCAATTGATCGAGTTATGGCCGGACCACAAAAGGTTTCCAGGTTAATGACAGAGGAGGAGCGAAGAATTACCGCCTACCATGAAGGTGGTCACGCACTTGTTGCACATGCACTGCCACATACTGATCCAGTACATAAGGTAACAATCATGCCAAGAGGTAGAGCACTTGGGTACACCATGGTGCTGCCTGAGGAAGATCGGTATGCGGTAACTAGAAATCAAATGCTTGATCAACTTGCTTACACAATGGGTGGGCGCGCAGCGGAAGAATTAATTTTTCATGATCCAACTACTGGTGCTTCAAATGATATTGAAAAGGCAACAAACCTAGCCAGAGCAATGGTTACTCAATATGGAATGACACAAAGACTTGGCGCAATAAAGTTAGGCATTTCGGATTCGCAACCATTTTTAGGTCGCGACTATGGTCATCAACGAGATTACTCTGAAAATATCGCAGCCCTTGTGGACAGTGAAATCAGAGAGCTGATTGAGAATGCCCATCAGGAGGCCTTTGATGTTTTGGTGGCAAATCGAGAAATTTTAGATAATTTAGTAGATGAGTTATTAGAGAAGGAAACTCTTAATAAAGAGGAGATTGCTGCAATATTTAAGAAGGTTAAGAAAGTTAAGCCAAGGCCGCCATGGACAGGCTCTGACTCTAGAATCCCTTCCAATCAACCACCAGTCGCCCTAAAACCAGCAAAGGTTAAAGTGGTGGAAGAGGATAAAGCAATTAAAAAAGCGGTCAGCAAAAAGAATGACAAAGAGATTAGTAAAGATGTAAATGAGTGATATCAACTCCGTCTCAATGGGACCCCATGATGGTGGTGCCAAAAAGGAGTTTGATCAGGCACGGGCAGAAAAAGCAGTAACAGAGTTATTACATGCACTCGGTGAGGATCCAACTCGGGATGGTTTAAAAGATACGCCAAAACGGGTGGCAAAAGCACTCGCTGAAAACTTTGCCGGACTTTGGTTAAAGCCAGAGGATGTATTAACAACAACATTTAATATCGGACATAAAGAGCTAGTAATTGTTAGGGAGATTGAAGTTTTCTCTCATTGCGAACACCACTTGACACCATTTCATGGTGTTGCTCATATCGGTTATATACCTGGTGAAAGTGGAAGAATTACTGGGATCTCAAAACTTGCTCGGGTAGTTGACTTATATGCTCGCAGGCCCCAGGTGCAAGAAAGATTAACCTCACAGATCGCAGATGCGTTAGTTGAGATATTGCAACCAGGGGGTGTTATTGTGATTATTGATTGTGAACATCTATGTATGTCCATGCGTGGAGTAAGAAAATCTCAAGCTCGCACAACAACCAGCGCAGTTCGTGGCCAATTATTAAATCCAACAACTAGAGCTGAAGCTATTTCACTAATAAATCAAAGCAGATAATCGTGAGCCGCACCTTAGTGATGGGAATTTTAAATATCACTCCTGATTCATTTGCTGATGGTGGTAAGTATTTATCAAAAGTGGATGCGATCACACAAGGGCGAAGATTAATTGCTGAAGGTGCAGACATTATTGATATTGGTGGTGAATCAACTAGACCAGGTGCTGAGCGAGTTAGTGAAGAGATGGAGCTAGAAAGAGTAATTCCAGTTGTAACTGAATTAGTTAAAGATGGTGCAGTAGTTAGCGTTGACACTATGCGTGCTGAGGTTGCAAAACAAGGAATCACAGCGGGTGCGACATATATTAATGATGTAAGTGGTGGCCTGGCGGATGAAAAAATGGCAAAACTAATTGCCAGCAATTCAAAAGTGCAATACATAGCGATGCATTGGCGTGGTCATTCAAAGGAGATGCAAAAACAAGCGGTGTATGAAAATGTGGTTACTGAGGTTAAAGATGAGCTAGATGAACGGGTTACTAGTTTATTAAAAGCAGGTGTGTCTCCAGAGCAAATAATTTTGGACCCAGGAATTGGCTTTGCTAAAGAAAGTGAGCACAATTGGCAAATATTAAAAAGCATCGAAAGATTTCAGATGCTTGGATACCCACTCCTGGTAGGTGTATCGCGCAAAAGATTTCTAGGTGAACTGGTAAACGCAAATGAGACTGATAAACGCGAGGCAGCAACAATTGCATTAACGGCTGAATTGGCAAGAGTTAAGGTGTGGGCAGTTAGAACACATGCGGTCAAAGCGCATCAAGATGCGATCTCAGTTATTGAAAGGCTTCGCAAATGAGTGATTTGATTAAAGTGATTGGTATCAGTGCCAAAGGTTTTCATGGTGTATTTGAAAGTGAGCAAAAGCGTGGCCAGAAGTTTGTAGTTGATGTAGAACTCACTTCCTCTCTTAAAAATCTTAATGATGACTTATGTAAAACCGTCAACTATGCTGAAGTTGCCCAAATTGCACATGATCAAATTACCGGAAAACCAGTGCAATTAATTGAAACCCTAGCGGATAATATCGCCAAGCAAATATTGAAAGAGTTTAAGAAAGTGAAAACAGTCAAAGTGGTAGTTCATAAACCCAAAGCGCCAATTGCCCTAAAATTTAGGGATGTAATAGTTGAGGTCGTAAGAAGTAGATGAAGGCGGTTATTTCATTAGGTTCAAATCTTGAAAACCGAAAACTTAACTTAGAAATTGCAATAACTCACATTGAACAAATTCTAAGTGATTTAGTGATATCACCATTTATTCAGACCAAACCAGTGGGCGGTCCGCCGCAGGATGACTTCTTAAATGCAGTGGTAATTGGTGAGTGTGAGATATCAGCTGAATTATTACTTACTAAATTATTAGAGATTGAGGATCAAATGGGTCGGGTAAGACAGATTAAGTGGGGACCAAGAATTATTGATTTAGATCTTATTGTCTATGGTGATCAGGTAATCGACTCAGAATTTCTAAAGCTGCCACATCCTCTTGCACAATCAAGATTCTTTGTTTTATCACCTTGGTTAGTGATTGATCCAGATGGGGAAATATCGGGTGTGGGTTCGATAAAAACTCTTTTGGCATCTATCCCAAGCTCGAGTTAAACTCATCCTCTAGCCCGGTACCCGGAAAGGACTGGAGCCATGATCGAAGTACTTAAATCTGCTGATGATTTGGTGCGCCAAAATTGGGATGTGTTAGTGCCAACTATGGGTGCACTTCATGCTGGTCATGAATCACTGATTAAACTGGCGAAAACAAAAGGTGATCAAGTAATTGTTAGTATATTTGTAAATCCACTTCAGTTTGAAAATAAAGAGGATTTACTTAATTATCCAAAGACAATTGACTCAGATTTAAAAATTGCGGCTGGGGCGGGTGCATCGGCAGTCTTTTTACCCAGCGAATCAGAAATATATTCAGCTGGATATAAAAAAATCGAAGCAGGTGCTATTGGTGAAATATATGAGGGCAAATCTAGATCTGGACACTTTACCGGTGTCTTAACTGTTGTTAATCGTTTATTTGATTTAGTTAAACCAAAATATGCAATTTTTGGTGAGAAAGACTTTCAACAATTGTTTTTGATAAAACAAATGGTGAAAAAACTAGCGTTAGCAGTTGAAATATTATCTGCACCGACTATTAGAGATACCAATGGGGTTGCACTCTCATCAAGAAATTCTAAGTTAGGTGATAACGGGATCCAAACAGCTTCAATAATTTATAGAGTGCTATCACTGGGTAATCTTGAAAGAGCCAGACAAGTAATAAAATCTGAACCAGATTTTAAAGTAGATTATCTTGAGATGATTGATGCAAATACCTTTGATTTAGCCACGCAAGATACTGAGAATAAGCGCTTAATTATTGCCGGTTGGATTAATCAGGTCCGATTGATCGACAATATGGCCATGGGAAGTAAGTGATGAGGCTATTAACTGGTAAGCCAGGCTGGAGTACATCAGCTGATGTAATTGTTATTGGATCAGGAGTTGCCGGACTTACTACTGCATTAAATCTAAGAGCTTATGGTTTATCTGTTTTGTTAGTTACCAAAGCAAGAATTGATGAAGGCTCAACTAAGTGGGCTCAGGGTGGAATTGCAGCAGCACTTGGTCCAGGTGATACACCGGATCAACATAAGAAAGACACTTTGGCAGCAGGTGCTGGATTATGCGATGTAAAAGCTGTTAATGTTTTAGTTTCAGAAGGACCTGAAGCGGTAAGAAAATTAATTGCACAAGGTGCGGTCTTTGATAAATCAGAGACTGGAGAGATTGCATTAACCAGAGAGGGTGGACATCTTCGCAACCGCATACTTCACGCGGGTGGCGATGCTACTGGCGCAGAGGTTTCCAGGGCACTTCTTGCTGCAGTCAGAGGTGATGCAGGCATTGAAATTATTGAGCATGCGTTAGCAATTGATGCTTTAAAGAGTGCGGCTGGAGATGTTTGTGGTGTAACACTGCATGTAATTGGCGCTGGAAGTCGAGATGGCGTTGGCCGAGCGTTAGCTAAAGCTGTAGTTGTCGCAACTGGTGGGTTAGGTCAGGTTTATTCACAAACTACAAACCCTGCAGTATCAACAGGTGACGGTGTTGCACTGGCGCTGCGGGCAGGTGCGAAGGTGGCAGATGTTGAGTTTGTACAGTTTCATCCCACAGTTTTATGGCGAGACTTAGCAAACAGAGGACAGCAACCTTTGATTAGTGAAGCAGTTCGAGGTGAAGGTGCAATTTTATTAAATCATAAAAATGAGCAGTTCATGGTTGGTAAACATCCACAAGCTGATTTAGCACCAAGAGATGTAGTGGCAATCGAGATATTTAATCAAATGCAAATTAGTGGCCAACCTTATGTTTGGTTGGATGCGACTAAAATTTCAGATTTCACAAATCGATTTCCAACAATTTATGCATCATGCATAGCAAATGGAATTGATCCAACCAAAGAGAAAATTCCAGTAGCCCCTGCATCCCACTACGCATCTGGTGGAGTATTAGTTGATTTAGATGGCCAGTCTTCAGTAACAGGGCTTTATATATGTGGTGAATCAGCATGTACTGGTGCACATGGTGCTAATCGCCTTGCTTCAAACTCATTGTTAGAAGGATTAGTTTTTGGCGCTCGTATTGCAGCTAAATTAGCAAAAGATTTACCAAAGCAAGGTGAACCAGTAGAGGCGGGTAATTCTGTGCTGCTAGATCCAAAAATTTTATTGCCGCTGCAGATATCGATGAGTGAGGGAGCGGGAGTTTTGCGCTCACAAACCTCACTTAAAAAAACCATGCAAACTTTGCAAGAACTTTCTAAGTTAACCAGCAAAGAGCCAAGAATTGAGGCATGGGAGGCTTCAAACCTTCACCTACTTGCCACTGCAATTGTTAAATCTGCATTAGCGCGCACAGAATCTCGAGGGTCTCATCGCCGCAGTGATTACCCAGAATCATCAGATCAATGGCTAAGTAGAATTATCCAACAAGTTGATGGTGATGGTAATTGGAAAAGTGATGTGGAGGTGATCAAGTGAATCAGCTGCGTGAGAATATAAAAACTTTAGGGCTATCACCAAATCACATATTCCAACAAGTAAAAGATTCGATAGCTGAAGATCTTGCCGGTGGGCAGGATATAACCTCAGTTGCAACTATCTCAGAATCATCGGTGGTCAATGCTGAGTTTATTTCTCGATCAGCTGGCGTTGTAAGTGGGCTTCATGTAGCAGCTGCAGTACTTGAGTACTGCGGTATTAATCATTATGAAGTTTTAGTTGATGAGGGCGCAAAGGTCTCTGCTGGCAAGGTTTTAATTACGGCTCAAGGAAATACTAGAAAGCTTTTATTGGCAGAGCGCAGTGCGTTAAATTTTCTATCTCACCTAAGTGGAATTTCAACACTTACCAATCAGTGGGTATTAGCGGTTAGTGGTACAAAGTGCCAAATAAGAGATACTCGGAAAACAACACCTGGTCTTCGCCACTTAGAGAAATTTGCAGTGCGAATGGGTGGGGGCGTAAATCATCGACTTGGCCTATCACAAGCTGCGCTGATAAAAGATAATCATATTCTGGCCACTGGCAGTATCAGTAAAGCCTTTAATGCTATTAAGAAAGAGTTCCCAGGCAAAGAAATTGAGATTGAGGTTGATTCAATTGAACAACTTAAAGAGGCAATTAATTTAAAGCCAGAGTTAATTTTATTAGACAATATGAGTGTTGAACAATGCATCGAAGCGGTTTCAATAACTGCAGGTTCAGTGGAACTTGAAGCATCTGGTGGGATAACAATAAATAATGCAAAAGCCTACGCTGCAACTGGTGTTAATTACTTAGCAATTGGCGCCCTGACTCACTCGGCGCCTACTTTAGATATTGGCCTAGATTTTAAGAGAGGAAAATAATGCTACTTACAATTGATGTTGGAAATACCAACACCGTCTTAGGAGTGTTTAATAAAGACAAGCTTGAACAATCCTGGCGGGTTAAGACAGATCCTAGGGATACCGCAGATGAGCTTTGGCTGCAGTACTCAGCCCTAGTAACAGGCTTTGATATTACTGGTGTGGCAATTTGCTCAACTGTGCCAGCAGTACTTCGCGAGATAAGAAAATTAATAGATGATCACTACAGTGATCTTAAGAGTGTAATTATTGAACCAGGAGTAAAAACTGGTGTGCCATTGTTGGTAGATAATCCAAAAGAGATTGGCGCTGATCGAATTGTTAATTCACTGGCCGCTTTTACCTTGTATGGTTCAGATGGACCGGCAATTGTTGTTGATTTTGGAACCTCTACTAACTTGGATGTAGTTTCACCCAAAGGTGAGTTCTTAGGGGGCGCACTCGCACCTGGAATTGAGATTTCAGTTGAGGCGTTAGCTGCCCGGGCTGCTCAACTGCGCAAGGTTGAGCTAGTAAAACCAAAATCAGTAATAGGTAAGAACACTGTTGAAGCGTTGCAATCTGGAACCATATTTGGATTTGCCGGTCAGGTGGATGGCTTAGTAAATAGAATCATTGACGAATTAGCTGATTTATATCCAGATTCAGGTGAGGTTTGTGTAATTGCAACCGGAGGGCTTGCGCCATTAGTGCTTGGGATAAGTGAAACCATTGAATTTCATGAACCTGATCTAACATTAATCGGGTTACGGTTGGTACATGAGCGTAATTAATTCATAACACCACTACTGCCCGCTAAGATTTAACACATCATGGCTAATGAGGATGACCTACCAGAGCAACTACGAATTCGGCGTGAAAAACGGGCTGCGATAATAAAGCGTGGTGGTGAGCCATATCCAGTATCAGTGCCAAGAACTGCCTCGCTATTAGAGATTCGAATGAAACATGAAAAGCTACCGATTGATGTTTCAACTGGTGTT
>SXRC01000048.1 GCA_005793655.1 Actinomycetota bacterium | reverse complement strand
TGGAGGTTGATTTAGTAAATCGTGGGGATCAAGTTATGGATTTATTCAATACAAACCCGCCTGATTTAGTGTTATTAGATGTTATGTTGCCAGGAGTTGATGGCATTGAGGTCTGTAAATTAATTAGAGAAAAATCGATGGTGCCAATCGTAATGCTTACTGCAAAGGATGATACGCATGATGTTGTCCTTGGACTTGAGGCTGGCGCCGATGATTACATTTTTAAACCATTCAAACAACAGGAGTTAGTAGCAAGAATTAATACCAGGCTTAGAAGAGTTACCAAAGTTGGCACACTGGACATTGGTGATTTAGTGATTGATCAAATGGAGCATAAAGTATTAAAAAGCGGTAGAGAAATTACTCTCACTAGGTTGGAGTTTGATTTACTAGCCACATTAGCCAAAGAGCCCGGTAGAGTTTTTACTCGCGAAGCATTATTAAGTGAGGTGTGGGGCTATCAGCATGCAGCTGATACTCGATTAGTCAACGTTCATGTCCAGCGTCTGCGCTCCAAAATTGAATCAGATGCAGATAAGCCTGAGTATGTACTAACAGTTCGGGGTGTTGGCTATAAGGCGGGGGCGGCTAGAGTTTAGCCATGTTCAGTAACAAAATTAAGATAGGGAAATCTCTAAGTCTTAAAGTGCTGCTGACAAGTATTGCTTTTTCAATACTAATTGCATCAGTTATTGGTGTATCTATTCATAATCGGGTAGCAGCCACAATTATTAATGAAAAGATTTCAATTTCAAAAATCGAAACAGCTAACGCTCTTTATTTAGCACAAGGACATTTCAACCTTGCAAGATTTCAAAATGATGCTGGTCTGAACAAAGTGGTCCAAGATTTCATTACCTCCTCCCGAGAGGATGGCTCACTTTCGGGTCGAGAGACTGTGATTTTGCCGGTAGTTATGGGTGATGGCAAGCAAAATATCTATCAAACTGTCCCAACATTATTAGTACTGGATTCAATTCCAGAAAGTTTTCGTGAGCAGGTCAGGAAAGCAGATGAGGTTTTGGATAAGCGAGTGGGGATTCGCTACTCAGACGGAAAAGAGTTTCCAGGATTTTTAATTGGTGGCAAATTAAATGTTCCACGTACTGGAGTTTATGAAATTTATTACCTATTTAAATTAGATGCGCAGTATAAAAGTATCTCCAGTATCGCCTGGAATTTATTTGGTGCAGGCTTATTACTGGTGATACTTATTGGACTTAGTACTCAGTTCGTAATCCGACAAGTAGTTTCACCGGTACAACAAGCAGCAGCAGTTGCTGAGAAATTTACGCATGGGGATCTGACCAGCAGAATGAGTATTTCTAGTGATGATGAGTTAGCAACTTTAGGTAAGTCATTTAATGAAATGGCAGTTTCTATCCAACAACAGATTATTCGCTTGGAAAATTTATCTATGCTACAACAGCGATTTGTCTCTGATGTTTCACATGAGTTGCGTACTCCACTAACCACCTTGCGGATGGCAGCTGAAGTTATCTTTGAACAAAAAGGAAGTTTTGATCCAAATATTGCCCGAAGTAGTGAGTTGTTAATTAATCAAATTGATCGATTTGAATTATTGCTCTCGGATTTACTTGAGGTGAGCAGATTTGATGCCGAGGCGGCAGCGCTAGGTATCGTTCCTTTTGATATTTGTGGATTAACCAAACGAACAGTGGACTTCCTACATCCCAGCAAAGCAGCACTTTTTCAGGTGATAGCACCAGATGGGCCAATTCAAGTTGAGGGGGATCCACGAAGAATTGAGAGAATTCTGCGAAATCTAATTACCAATGCAGTTGATCATGGTGAAGGCAAGAAGATAAAGGTAGTGATTGCAGAAAGTGATAAAGAGGTTGCAATAGGTGTTAGAGATTATGGATTAGGTTTTAATGAAGAGGATGCACCATATCTATTTGATCGTTTTTGGCGTGCAGACCCATCTAGAGCTCGAAGTAGTGGTGGAACCGGATTGGGTCTGTCAATTGCAATTGAAGATACCAAATTGCACCAGGGTCAATTGCTAGCCTGGGGAAAGCCAAATCAAGGTGCTCACTTTGTGTTGACCATTCCTAAACTAAATGGTGATTCGGTGCAATCCTTTCCAATCGCACTCATTCCAGATGATTTAGTATTAACAGATAATAGAGTTTAAAAAATAAAGCTGCGCCATCCTGTTATAACAGGGTAGTGCTGAAAACATTCCTCGCCTTAAAAGAACTGATCTATCCCACAACCTGCGCAGGTTGTAATTTAATTGGTATCGAGATATGTAACACCTGTGGTGAAAACTGGCTAGCAGCACCTAGATTAAATTTTATAGGCAAGCACAATCTTTATTTTGTGGCCGACTACAATCCACAATCTGCCAAAATTATTTTATCGGCCAAAGAAAATAGTAATAAGTTTTGCATTGATTTGCTCGCTAGCGCTATTGCTAGATCAATAGCTTTTGCGCTACCAGTTTCAATTTGGGTTCAGCAAATAACAATTACTACAGTGCCATTCTCACCTGCTGCAATTCGAAGACGGGGAAGGGATCATGTAAGTGAGTTAGCTGATCAGGTAGTAAAATTACTGGCAAAGGAAAATATCTTCGCCACCTATATACTCATTCTCTATCTGGCTAAAAATATAAAGGATCAGAGCAATTTAAATAGCAGTCAACGAGCTCAAAACCTTAGTGGTGCCTTTAGCATTAAAAACTGTGAAATTCCTAAGGGTGATATTTATTTGATTGATGACCTAGTAACCACTGGTGCATCCATCCAGGAGGGGGTTAGGGCCCTGGCTAATGCCAAAATCAGTATCACTGCCGTTATTACTGCGTGTGCGGTGGGGCGTAATTCTCTAATACGATAAGCCAGTATCGTATTTCATCAATAATATGTAAGAGGCCAGCGGAGGATCTTTGTGGGTTTATTAGACAAGGTTTTACGGGCTGGTGAGGGCAAGGCGGTTAAACGCTTAGTAAAAGTTGCGCAAGAGGTTAATAAATTTGAAAGTGAAATTTCTGCGTTAGATGATCAAACTCTACGAAGCAAAACTGAAAAATTTAAAGAGCGGTATGCAACGGGTGAAAGTTTAGATTCTATTTTGCCAGAGGCCTTTGCAGTTGTAAGGGAGGCAGCAAAGCGAACTCTTGGTCAGCGACATTACGATGTGCAATTAATGGGTGGGGCTGCACTCCACCGTGGAAATATTGCTGAGATGCGAACTGGTGAAGGTAAAACTCTAGTCTCAACTTTGCCAGCATACTTAAATGCATTAACTGGTAAAGGTGTACACATAGTTACCGTAAATGATTATTTAGCAGAACGCGACAGTGAATGGATGGGTCGAGTTCATCGCTTTCTAGGACTTAAAGTTGGTGTAATTCTGGCAAGTATGTCACCAGCTGAAAGACGTGAAGCGTACGCCGCTGATATTACCTATGGAACAAATAATGAGTTTGGTTTTGATTATTTACGAGACAACATGGCTTGGTCACTTTCAGATTGTGTGCAACGAGATCATAACTATGCAATTGTGGATGAGGTTGACTCTATTTTGATAGATGAAGCAAGAACACCTTTAATTATCTCTGGCCCAGCAGATAAGGCAACAAAATGGTATATGGAGTTTGCAAGTATTGTCTCAAAACTAACTTTAGATCAGCACTATGAGGTTGATATTAAAAAGCGAACCGTTGGCATACTAGAAGAGGGTGTTACCAGGGTTGAAGAGGCCTTAAAGATTGAAAATCTCTATGAAGCAGCTAATACTCCGATGATTGGTTATTTAAATAATGCAATCCGAGCAAAAGAATTATTTAAGCGAGATAAAGATTATGTAGTGATGAACGGTGATTTATTAATTGTTGATGAGCACACCGGCCGCATGTTGGCAGGGCGTAGATATAGCGAGGGCCTACACCAAGCCCTTGAGGCAAAGGAGCGAATTGAGATTCAAGACGAAAACCAAACCCTGGCAACAATTACCCTACAAAATTACTTCCGCCTCTATAAAAAGCTAAGTGGTATGACTGGTACTGCTATGACTGAAGCATCTGAGTTTATGCAGATCTATAAGTTGGGTGTTATCCCAATTCCAACCAATAAGAATATGGTCAGAATTGATCAATCAGATTTGATTTATAAATCAGAGTTCGGAAAATTCATCGCTGTCGCAAAAGATATTGTGGATAAACATAAGAAAGGTCAACCAGTTTTGGTAGGCACGGTAAGTGTTGAAAAATCAGAGGAGCTATCAGCTGTATTAAAGAAAAATGGCATCGCACATGAAGTGCTTAATGCTAAGCAACATGAGCGAGAGGCTGCAATTATTGCTAGAGCAGGAACTATTGGAGCGGTCACAGTCGCCACTAATATGGCAGGTCGTGGTACTGACATCATGCTTGGCGGCAATCCAGAGTTCATGGCAGATTTTGAACTACAACGTAAAGGATTAAATCCAGTTGACTCACCTGAAGAGTATGAAAAAGCATGGCCAGCTGAGATAGAAAAACAAAAAGCTGCTGTGGCAAAGGAACATGAAACTGTAGTTTCACTCGGCGGACTATATGTGCTTGGTACTGAGCGTCATGAGTCAAGACGAATTGATAATCAGTTAAGAGGCCGATCTGGACGTCAAGGTGATCCTGGTGAATCACGATTTTATTTATCGCTACAAGATGATTTGATGCGCAGGTTTAACTCTGGCTTAGTTGAAAGATTTTTAGGCGCAGCGGGGATGCCAGAGGAGACTCCGCTTGAGTCAAAGATTGTAAGCAATGCGATCAAATCAGCGCAGACCCAAGTTGAATCTTTAAACTTTGAAATGCGTAAAAATGTATTGAAATATGACGATGTAATGAATAAGCAACGTGAGGTTGTTTACTCCGAACGTCGTGAAGTACTTGAAGGTGTCGATATTAAAGAGTTGGTAAAGGTGTCACTGGAGGAAACAATTACTGCCTATGTTGATTCGGCAACTGCTATTGGAGTGGCAGAGGATTGGGATTTAAATACGTTATGGACAGCGCTTAAAGTGCTTTATCCAATCTCATTTACCGCTGAAGAATTATTGGCAGAAATCGGTGGCGCAGTAGCACTTGATAGTGAGTTTTTATTGGAAAGAATTTTGCAAGATTCCAGGGTTGCTTATGAAAAGCGAGAGAGTGAGTTAACTCCAGCAGTAATGCGTGAGTTAGAGCGAAAGATCCTGCTCTCAGTCCTAGATCGCAAATGGCGTGAGCATTTATATGAAATGGATTACTTACAAGAGGGAATTGGATTACGTGCGATGGCTCAACGTGATCCGTTAGTTGAGTATCAAAAAGAGGGGTATGACCTATTTACGGCGATGATGGATGCAATAAAAGAAGAGTTAGTTGGATTCTTATTTCACGTCGAGGTTCAAGTAGAAGGCAATGAAGTTGGTGCTAAAGGTTTAACACCGGCGCCAGCACCTGCTGCAGCACTGCAATACTCAGCAGCAGATGTTGAGCCAACAAATTCTGGTGGCACCTCTAAAAATGCTCCTTGTCCATGTGGATCTGGAAAGAAATATAAGCGATGCCACGGAGTGGCTTAAAGCAAATTTAAATCGGTGCAGATCCACCGCTTATCAACCGCTTCAAATCTTAAAGTTAATGAGCGAAACTGCCTTTAGTAAGCAGATAGTCAAAATTGGTAAACAACTGCTGTGACAGTGGCTCTACCATTGACCTATGGCGACCCTTTCAGAGTTAATCTCGGAGAACTCTAAATTAAGTAGTGATGAAGCAGAGCATCTGGCGCAATTAGTTGCCGAGTGGCGATTGTTAGCTGATCTATCTTTTGCTGATCTCATACTTTGGTTACCAATTCGCAAGGATGAGAAATCTTGGCCCGAAGGATTTATAGCAATTGCGCAAATAAGACCAACTACTGCAGCAACAGTCTTTAGTAATGATCTAGTTGGTAGTCAAATTAATTGGGGGGATAGACCGAGAATTGATCAAGCATTATCAGATGGTGAAATTATTCGTGATGCCGAACCGGAGTTAGTTGGTGAAATATTAATAAAAGATGAAAGCATTCCAGTTATATTTGGTGGTAAAAGTTTGGCAGTAATATCAAGACATCGTAATTCCAATCTCATGCGATCACCTTCAAAACTAGAATTAAATTATCGTGAGATTGCGCGCAAGATATTTCAAATGGTGGTTGATGGTAATTTTCCGATTCGTAACAGCCTTTATAGCTCTGAATCTGCGCCCAGAGTTGGTGATGGATTAATTAGATTAGACACAAATGGTGTGGTGTTTTTTGCTTCACCAAATGCTAGGTCAGCTTTAAGCCGGGTGGGTTTTGAAAGCGAACTTGAAGGGAAAAACCTAGGTGAGGTTTTTAGCAATTTAAGCAAAGAGGACAATCAGCCAACTGATGAATCTTGGCAAACTTTACTTAGTGGAAAGTTTTTGCGCAGAGCTGAGTATGAAAGTACGGCAGCAGTAATCGATTTATTGGTGATTCCATTAACTCAAAAAGAGGATCGAATTGGTGCGATTGTTTTACTTCACAATGTGACTGAACTGCGAAATCGTGATCGAGCATTAGTGACAAAAGATGCCACCATTAAAGAGATTCACCATCGAGTTAAGAACAACTTACAAACAGTCTCCGCCCTGCTACGTTTGCAATCGCGCCGCGTCAGCGATCCGATGGCTAGCGCAGCGTTAGATGAGGCGGTCAGGCGAGTTGCCTCCATCGCACTCGTCCATGAATCCTTATCCAATCAATCATCAGAGTTATTGGAATTTGATCAAGTTTTTGAGCAAATCGTGAAAAATGCTCTGGATTTAAATCCTCGGGAGATTAAATTTAAAAAAGTGGGAGATTTTGGTTCTTTTGATTCCAAAACTGCAACCGCCTTATCGCTAGTAGTTACTGAGCTAGTTCATAACGCACTTGAGCATGGCCTGTCGAAATCTGGTGATTTGTTGAGTGTTGAAATTCTAAAAAATGGAAATGATTACAAAGTAGCAGTCTCTGATAATGGAGTTGGCTTGCCTGATGATTTTAATATTGAAAAATCCGCTAATTTAGGTTTGCAAATTGCAAATACACTTACTAAAAATGAATTGAACGGAAGTATCAGATTAGTGCGTCTTGATAACCTCACTAGAGGTGAGATAAGTTTTAAGGTAAATTAGAAAGGATTTTGATTTTCCATTTGGCGAGCACGGTTACGTGCAGCCCGACGTTTCATTGCACGTCTTTCATCTTCAGATAATCCACCCCAAACTCCAGCATCTTGTCCGCTTTCAAGTGCCCAAGCTAAACATGGCTCCTTGACTGGACATCTGGCACAAATTTTTTTCGCTTCTTCAATTTGAGCTAATGCCGGACCAGTATTGCCTACAGGAAAGAAAACCTCTGGATCCTCATCGCGACAAATAGCTTGATGTCGCCAATCCATAGGGCAGCAACTCCTTCAGTGAGATAGATGGTATTAAGAAAAAAAAACTTAACTGCCTTATTCTCTCCTTAATCTAATTAATAAACAAGGATATTTTGCTTCTAAGTTTAAATATTTCCTAGATATTCACCAGATTATTCTCTTATCTAAGTGCCCTCGGCAGGAATCGAACCTGCGCACCCGCCTCCG
>SXRC01000047.1 GCA_005793655.1 Actinomycetota bacterium | reverse complement strand
TCTTTTCCTCCGCTAAATTGCCACCAGTAGAGGCAAACTTGGCAATCTCTTTACCAATAATTGTGATTGATCTGCCTCGATCTCTTACAATCTTGCGGAAGAAGAAATCTAATCCCTGAATTGCGGTAGTGCCTTCATACAATGTATCGATTTTGGCATCGCGCACATACTGCTCAAGTGGCCAGTCAGTTGTGAAGCCAGAGCCACCAAAAGTTTGTAATGATTCTGTGCCAAGCAAAGTCCATGATTTTTCACTTCCGTAGCCTTTAACAATTGGTAGTAATAGGTCATTAACCAAGTGCAAATCCTCAAGTTTTTCCTTATCTCCACCCTCTGCTCCAGCCAGTGCGAATGCGTCTTGGATAGTTGTGGTATATAAAACCAGCGCCCGCATTCCTTCAGAGTATGACTTTTGCACCATCAAAGATCTGCGAACATCAGGGTGCTTTATAATTTCAACCCGTGGACTCTTCTTATCCTTTGCCACAGTTAAATCAGGACCTTGCACACGAGTCTTTGCATATGAAAGTGCTTGTTGATAGCCAGCACTTAGTGTCGCAATCGCTTTGGTTCCCACCATCATTCGTGCATACTCAATTACTTTAAACATTTGGGCAATACCTTCATGAACTTCACCAAGCAAATATCCAACAGCAGGCTCTTTTTCACCTAAGTTCATTTCACAGGTAGTGGAGACATTTAATCCCATTTTATGTTCCAGCTTTGTCACATAAACACCATTACGCTTGCCAAGTTTACCAGTGTCAAAATCAAACATAAATTTTGGAATCATGTAAAGATCAAGTCCTTTTGTGCCAGCAACACCACCTTCTGGCCTCGCTAAAACAAAGTGAACAATATTTTCAGTTAAATCAGAATCACCTGATGTAATAAATCTTTTTGTGCCAGTGATATGCCAAGTTCCATCTGGCTGCTTGACTGCTTTTGATCTACCAGCACCCACATCACTACCAGCATCTGGCTCAGTTAGCATCATGGTGGCACCCCATTGCTTATCGACCATTAATTTTGCAATCTTCTTTTGTTCTGGTGTGCCATAGACATAAGCCACATGTGCAAAGGCGGTACCAGATGCGTAAACATGAATTGCTGGATTTGATCCTAAAACCATCTCGGCAATTGCCCACCTAATTGATGCTGGCATTGAGGTGCCACCTAACTCAACTGGCGCGTCAATCCGCCACCATTCATTGTCCATAAAAGTTTTATAGGATTTTTTAAATGATTCAGGAAGTTTTGCATCTCCAGTTGCTGGATCAAATTTAACTTTTATTTGATCACCATCTACGAAGGAGGCAGCTAAATCATTTTCTGCCATCCGCTTGACCTCTTCTAACATTCCCATCGCTGTTTCGCGGTCTAAATCTTTATAGATTGATTTGCCCAAAATGGATTCGCGTTCGAATAAATCAAAAAGGCAAAACTCAATATCGCGCAGGTTGGCTATGTAATGTCCCATGGGATAAGCATCCTACTGGTGGGTAACTTAATCAATACCCGCCAGTAGATTTTCGCTGTTAATTTGATTACTTCAAGATAGGGTCAGCGATTGTGCTACTTAGTGATAGAGACATCAAAGCCCAAATTACCCAAGGCCGGGTAAAGGTTGAACCCTTCACCGAGGCGATGGTGCAGCCATCAAGTGTGGATGTGCGGCTAGACCGCTTTTTTAGAGTTTTTGAAAACCATAAGTACTCCGTAATTGATCCATCAATTGAACAACCAGACTTAACCCGTGAGGTTGCGGTAGCACCGGATGAACATTTTATTTTGCACCCAGGTGAGTTTGTATTAGCTAGTACTTATGAAGTGATCACTTTGCCAGATGACATCGCCGGCAGATTGGAAGGAAAATCCTCACTCGGTCGATTGGGACTTCTGACCCACTCCACCGCCGGATTTATTGATCCAGGTTTTTCTGGCCACATCACCTTAGAGCTTTCTAATGTTGCAAACTTGCCAGTGAAATTATTTCCTGGAATGAAAATCGGCCAGCTTTGTTTAATTAAATTATCCTCACCAGCTGAGCACCCATACGGTTCTGCAATTTATGGATCAAGATATCAAGGCCAACGTGGTCCAACGCCATCAAAATCATGGCTTAACTTTCACAAAAGCAAAATCGAATAAATCTACTCTTGATTTAAGAAGTGCAATGTGAAGGTGGATCCTTCACCAATCTTTGATTCAACTGATACATAACCACCATGTGCCTTCATTACTGCATCAACAATTGATAAGCCAAGACCACTACCTTCACCACTACCTCTAACCCGTGAAGGATCTGCTCGATAAAAACGCTCAAAGATTTGCTTTTGATCTGCCAACGATAAGCCAGCCCCATTATCAGCGACCTGCACCACAGTTTCATTATCAAGTTGATTGGTACTCACTTTTATTTTTGTTCCGACAGGGGTGTGAGTTCTAGCATTTGCCAGCAAGTTTGAAATAACTTGATAAATTCTTTGGGAATCACCTAAAACAAATATTTCATCCACCCCCAAGTTCACCTCAAATTGATGATTGGGCCCTGCCACTTTGGCACTTATAACTGACTCATTAATTATGGTATTTAAATCAACTGGCTCCATTTCAAGCTGCCTTGATTGATCAAGCCGGGCAAGAAGCAGTAGGTCCTCAACCAAAGTACCCATTCGAATTGATTCTTTTTCAATCCTAGTAATTAACTCATTGACTTTTTCCTCACCAACTACCGCTCCTTGCCGGTGTAACTCTGCAAATCCTCTGATTGCTGTTAATGGTGTGCGCAATTCATGGGAGGCATCTGCGACAAATCTTCTTAATTTATTTTCACTCTCCACCCTGATAGCAAATGATTCTTCAATTCGGGCAAGCATGCTGTTAAGTGAGGTGGTTAATCGGCCAACTTCAGTATCTGGTTTTGCAGCTGGCAACCGGGCAGATAAATCACCACCAGCAATTGCTTCAGCGGTGTCCTCCACCGCTTCAAGTGGCCTAAGCCCGATAGCAACAATCCACCTAGATGCAATTGCAATTATTAATAATGCGATTAGA
>SXRC01000046.1 GCA_005793655.1 Actinomycetota bacterium | reverse complement strand
TGAAGTTTGTCATGGGGCTAGATACAATCGCGAAACATGAGAGGTACATTACAAAAGTAAAACGATTGCACAGGTTTTAGATATGTCGATTGAAGAGGCTAATAAGTTTTTTGAATCTGTCCCCGCTATTTCTAGGTTTTTAAAGACTTTGTGCGATGTTGGTCTTGGATACGTCAGGCTGGGACAATCCGCACCTACTCTGTCGGGAGGAGAGGCACAACGGGTTAAACTTGCCACTGAACTTCAGCGCAGATCCATTGGACGCACTATTTACGTTTTGGATGAACCTACAACTGGCTTACATTTTGAAGATGTCAGAAAATTACTACTAGTCTTAAATAGATTAGTGGATACGGGCAATACTGTGGTGGTAATTGAGCACAATCTAGATGTTATTAAGTGCGCGGATTGGGTTATTGATCTCGGTCCAGAGGGTGGTTCCGGTGGTGGCTTAGTGGTTGCCGAGGGCAGACCAGAAGAGATTGTGAAAAATACCAAGAGCTATACGGGAAAATTTCTTGCAGGTAGTTTGAAAAAATAATGTCAGATCCAAAAAGTTATCGCCCAAGTAATTTACCAACTGAACCTGGGGTTTATCGCTTCTTTGACAAAGATGACAAGGTTATTTATGTAGGCAAGGCTAAGAATATTAAGAATCGTCTTAACTCATATTTTGGTAGCAATTTACAGATCAAAACTAGGCGTATGGTAAATGCTGCGAATCGAGTTGATTGGGTTGTGGTTAATACTGAGGTTGAGGCATTGCAACTTGAATTTACCTGGATTAAGCAATACAACCCAGATTTTAATGTTCAGTTCAAAGATGATAAATCATATCCATATTTAGCCATTGATCTGTCAGCAGATTATCCCAGATTATTCATATCTAGATCAAAGAAATCACCTGGCGTTAAATATTTTGGTCCCTATTCACATGCTTGGGCGCTACGAAGTACCTTTGAAACTTTGATAAAGATTTACCCGGTAAGAACTTGTAGCGAGGCAAACTTTCAAACTGCAAAGCGAAACAAGCGTCAATGCCTATTGGGTGATATTGGAAAGTGTGCAGCGCCATGTGTTGAATGGGTGGATATCAGTGAGCACAAAAAATTGGCAAAAGACATGGTGCAGTTCCTGGAAAAATCACCTGAAGAGATATCGGTAAGAATTGAAAAAGAGATGCAAGTAGCGGCTGGTGCTGAAGAGTACGAAAAGGCAGCTAAATTAAGAGATCAACTGGAAGCAATCAACAAAGCTTTTGAATCCACAGATCGATTCTTAAATGAGAACGTAGATGCCGATGTGTTATCAATTCATGAAGAGATCACTCATGCGGCTTTATCTCAATTTATAGTAACTGCTGGCAGAATTACTGGTTCTAGATCTTGGGTGATCGATAGAGCAAATATATTAGAGGATCAGTCAATTATTACCGCTTTGGTGGCAAAAATTTACGAAGAAGCTTCACCACCATCTGAAATATTAGTTGACCAATTGCCAAGTGATGTAACCGTACTTGAGCAGTGGCTCAGTGAAAAACGCGGAAAGAATGTCTGTGTAATTCAACCTGCCAGGGGTGAAAAACTGGAGTTAGTGCAAATGGTTAAGAGAAATGCTAATCAGGCTCTTATCCAATATTTAAGCAAACGGGCTAACGATGTTGCGGTCAGTGGCGGGGCACTTGCAGATATTGCCGAGCAATTAGAACTACTTGAATTACCGCTTCGAATCGAGTGTTTTGATATTTCAAATATTCAGGGCACAAGCATGGTGGCCTCTATGGTTGTTTTTGAGGATGGACAACCAAAGAAAAGTGACTATCGAAGGTTTTCAATCGATGATGAATCTGAGTTTGATGACACTAGAGCTATGCATCATGTAATAACAAGAAGATTTAGGCGTTATTTAGATGAAAGGCATATTGATCTTGCAGAAACAACTGTTCAGGGAGGAAGCCGTCCAAAATTTGCCTATCCACCACAATTAGTGGTGGTTGATGGCGGTAAAGGACAGGTTAATGCTGCCGCATATGCACTCAGAGAGCTCGGAATAAAAGATGTTGCCCTCTGTGGTTTATCTAAGCGGCTTGAAGAGGTGTGGTTACCTAATAACAGCGAACCAATTATTTTTCCACGACATAGTGAGGCTCTTTATCTCTTGCAGAAGATCAGGGATGAAGCACATAGATTTGCAATTAATTTTCACAGAAGTAAGAGATCCAAAGTTATGCTCGAATCTCTGCTTGATGAGATAGATGGCCTTGGCGAAGTGCGCCGTAAAGCATTGCTATCCCATTTCGGTTCCGTCACTGCATTAAGAGCTGCGACCACGCAGGAGATATCAGTCGTACCAGGGATCGGTGAAAAAATGGCAAAATCAATTGCCGATCAGATAAAACTTGGCTCGACAAGTGTCAAAGTGGATATGCAAACTGGTGAAATTTTAGATGCTTGACATGCAAGGCAGGATGAAGACATGAAGAGTGATACCGAGATACTGGTGATCAGCGGTATGAGCGGTGCGGGTAAATCTACGATTGCCCATACCCTTGAGGATTTGGGTTGGTATGTAGTCGATAATTTGCCACCAGCGTTACTTGAAAATTTAATTGACCTGGTAAATGTCTCTATGAAAAGAATTGCAGTAGTTATTGATGTAAGAGGGCGCGCTTTTTTCAATGATCTGAAACAGTCTTTAGCCCAATTAGCAGATCAAGGGGTTTCTCGAAAGATACTCTTCATAGATGCTTCCGATGAGGTGCTGGTTCGCCGATTTGAATCAACTAGGAGGCCGCACCCACTTCAAGGCTCAGACCGAATTCTAGATGGCATAACCAAAGAACGAGAGAGGCTTCGCGAAGTTAAAGATAGTGCCGATCTAGTAATTGACTCCTCTTCACTCAATATTCATCAGCTTGAAAAAAGGATTAATGAGTATTTTATTGAGGATTCAAATGCTGATTTAAGAGTAAATATTCTTTCCTTCGGTTATAAGTACGGAATTCCGATTGATGCTGATTTGGTTGTAGATTGTCGCTTTATTGCAAATCCCCACTGGAATCCAAAGCTACGTCCACTTACCGGGCTTGATAAGCCGGTGAGTGATGAGATTTTAAAGAGTGAGAATGTTCAGGAGTTTTTAAGTAAGTACCAAGCATTATTTGAAACGATGGCTTTAGGTTTCATAACTGAAGGTAGAAGGTACCTAACTTTGGCGATTGGTTGTACTGGCGGGAAACATCGATCAGTGGCGATAACTCAGGAATTGGTATCGAAATTAACTATTGGTTCAAAACTTTCTAAATACAAAATTGAGACTAAAGGGTTGCATCGAGATTTAGGTAGAGAAATATAGATGGGCGCTGAGCCAAAGGTTGTTTGTTTAGGTGGTGGCCATGGACTCGCGGCCACTTTGGCAGCGGTGCGAACACTTACCAATAATGTGACTGCAGTAGTAACAGTTGCAGACAATGGTGGATCCTCTGGTCGTTTAAGAGCTGAATTTAATTCACTTCCTCCAGGTGATCTTCGAATGGCTTTATCAGCACTTTGTGCCGATGATGAGTGGGGTAGAAGTTGGGCTGAAATAATGCAATATCGATTTACTAGCAATGGTGAAATGGATAACCACGCAATCGGGAATTTATTGCTTACTGCTTTATGGGACCGTGATCAAGATCCGGTGCAGGGGTTAGATCGAGTTGGACAATTGCTTAAGGTTGTAGGAAGAGTTTTACCTATGGCTTTAGAACCTTTAGATATCCAAGGAAAATTTACCGATTCATCGGGCACTTTAGTTGTTCGTGGACAAGTGGAGGTAGCAGCAGCAACTGGTCAAGTTAGTGAGCTTCGCTTAATTCCAGAACGACCAAAACCAACTCCAGAGGTGAAAAAAGCTTTAGCGGAAGCAGATTGGATAACTATTGGACCTGGTTCATGGCTCTCTAGTGTTATGCCTCATTTTCTGATGACGGAGCAGGCAGATCAAATTCGCGCTAGTAAAGGGCGAAAGATAATGATATTTAATCTGCCTGATAAAAATATCTCAGATGAGTTTGCTGGCTTCTCACTCGAGGCTCATTTGCAGTTGGTTTTAAATCACATTCCTGATTTGAAGATAGATATAGCATTAATTGATAAATCTTTAGATAAGAGGAATGAAAGTTTTAATAGCCTTGTTGCTAAGTGTGGCGGCAGGGTTTTGGCATATGACTTAGCAGATAAAGTCGAAACTTTCCACCATGATCGAGATAAATTAATTTCTGCTTTCAGCCACATTTTCGGCTAAGACCTGCTTAGATAATCCCATCAATTACGGAGGATATTAAATGGCAATGACCGAAGCAGTTAAAGATGAGTTAAGTAGGCTCTCTATAACTAAGCCTTGCTGTCGTAAGGCTGAAGTATCTGCATTACTTAGATTTGCAGGTGGATTACATATTGCGGCTGGAAAAATAATCATCGAGGTTGAATTAGATACTGCCCAAAGTGCACGGCGCTTAAGAAAAGATATATCAGAGGTTTTTGGCCATGAAAGTGAACTATCAGTAGTTTCATCAAGTGGAATACGCAAAGGCAGCCGCTACATTGTTAGAGTTTTAGCTGATGGTGGCGCATTAGCTAGACAAACTGGTTTAGTAGATGCCAATAACAGACCAATTCGAGGATTACCTCCACAGGTGGTTTCTGCAGCGATTTGTGATTCCGAGGCAGCATGGCGGGGAGCGTTTTTAGCCCATGGTTCTTTGACTGAGCCAGGTAGGTCTTCAGCATTAGAAATAACTTGTCCTGGACCAGAGGCAGCGTTGGCACTAGTTGGCGCAGCAAGAAGATTGGGAATTGTTGCAAAAGCCAGAGAGGTTCGAAGTGTAGACCGAGTGGTGATCAGAGACGGTGATGCGATCAGCGCATTACTCACCCGACTTGGGGCACACGAAACAGTATTGGCTTGGGAAGAACGAAGAATGCGGCGCGAGGTAAGAGCTACTGCAAATCGGTTAGCAAATTTCGATGATGCAAACTTACGCCGTTCGGCAAGGGCTGCAGTTGCAGCATCAGTAAGAGTTCAACGAGCCATGGAAATTCTTGGACCACAAATACCAGATCACCTTAAGGAAGCAGGTGAACTCCGGGTTAATCATGGGCAAGCAAGTTTGGAAGAATTAGGTTCACTTGCATCACCGCCAATGACAAAGGATGCAATAGCAGGAAGAATTCGACGCTTGCTAGCGATGGCTGATAAGCGAGCACGTGAAATGGGAGTACCAGATACTGAAGCAAGTATCAGCCCTGATTTATTGAACTAGCGGTAACTCTTGGCTGGTAAGATTAGGTTTCACAACATGGTGAATTTAAATAATTTAAGAGGAATGTTGAGCGAGGGTTAAATGATAAAAGTTGGTGTTAATGGTTTTGGAAGAATAGGCAGAAATTTTCTTCGTGCAGCACTTGAATCTGGTGCTAATTGTGAAATAGTTGGCGTTAATGACCTGACCGATAACGCGACCCTTGCTCATTTATTGAAATATGATTCAATATTAGGCCGTTTGAAAGTACCGGTGACATTTACTGATACCACTATTACAGTTGGTGGAAAAACTATTTCAGTTAGTGCTGAACGTGATCCGGCCAATATTCCTTGGGCAAAGTTGGGCGTGGATGTGGTTGTGGAATCAACAGGAATTTTTACTAAAGCAGCGGATGCTGGAAAACATATTTCAGCTGGGGCGAAGAAAGTGATCATTTCTGCTCCTGCAACTGATGAAGACATCACAATTGTGATGGGTGTAAACCATGAAAAATACGATTCAGCCAAGCACAACATAATTTCAAATGCTTCTTGTACAACTAATTGCCTAGCACCAATGGCGAAGGTTCTAAATGACGAGTTTGGAATCGTTC
>SXRC01000045.1 GCA_005793655.1 Actinomycetota bacterium | reverse complement strand
CGCCAAATTCTCACCAGCGTGTGAAGCAACAGACCAGCCACTTCGCGGAGTTTCAGTAATTACTAGATCATCCAATGTGATCTTGGCAGATTTATCACCTGAGGATAAATTAACCACAAGCGTGTGAGATGCATTTTTACGCAAATCCTTTACCAGCAAGTTGTGGTCGGTGGCAGCGATGGCTTTGGCAATTACCTGTACATCCGCGCCAAACTTTTCACCAAGTGTTCTAAAGTTAGCTTTCACCGATATATCAACTAAATCAGTGCCTGCTACATGGATGTCATCAAGAGTTAAGATATTTAACTCTTCGGCGATATGAGATTTGATTTCAGCTGAGAGTTTTTCCCAGCCAGGTGCAGAGACCAGCGCCCTGGATAATGGTTGGCGAATCTTTAGACCAGATTCAGCCCGGGCAGATCGACCAAGCTCCACTAGGCGACGAGAGAGTGAAACGGCAGACGAAAGAGATTCATCAATCATTGATTTATTAGCAACTGGGAAGTTGGCCAAATGAATAGATTCAACTTGATCTGCTTGTGCAACCTTGATCAAGCTTTGCCAGACATGCTCTGAAATGAAGGGCACCATTGGTGCTAGCAGCAAGGTAAGGTTTTTTAAACAGTAGTAAAGCGTATTAAGTGCAACATCATCACCATCCCAAAACCTTCGACGAGAGCGTCTTACATACCAGTTTGATAGGTCATCAATGAAGGTGGCGATAAGTGAACCAGCAGTTTGTGAATCAAAGTTTTCAAGGGCGTGGCCAACAGCAACAATTAACTTATTTACCTCTGAAATTATCCACTTATCCATCAGAGTTAAATCCTTGGGCAGATCATTAACTTTGAAGTTCGCAGCTTTGGCATAAAGTGTGAAGAAAGAGATGGTGTTCCAGTAGGTTAGAAGAGTCTTCCTAACAACATCTGTGATTGCATCATGGCCAACTCGCCTTGCACTCCATGGTGAGCCAGCAGCCAACATGTACCAACGCACTGCATCAGCGCCATGTTGATTCAGTAGTGGCATTGGCTCAAGCACATTTCCCAGGTGCTTGCTCATCTTTCTACCGTCTTTATCTAATATATGACCAAGGCATAAAACTGTTTTGTAGGCAGATTTGTCAAAAACTAATGTGCCAATTGTCATTAGTGTGTAAAACCAACCACGGGTCTGGTCGATGGCTTCGCAAATAAAATCAGCTGGATACGCTGATTCAAATTGCTGGGTGGATCCTGGTTTGTGTGGATACCCCCACTGTGCAAATGGCATCGCACCTGAGTCATACCAGCAATCGATGACCTCTGCTACCCGTTGCATAGTCGCCGAGCATTGATTGCATTTGAATTTAATATCATCAACAAATGGTCGATGTGGATCCAGTTTGCTTAGCTCTGTTCCAGATAATTTACTCAATTCAGCCAGAGAACCCACGCAAATGTCATGCTTGTTTTCACATTGCCAAATTGGCAGTGGCGTTCCCCAGTAACGATTGCGAGAAACTGCCCAGTCAATGTTGTTATTTAACCAATCACCAAATCTGCCATTCTTAATTGTTTCTGGATGCCAATCGGTTTTTGCATTCTCTCGCAGCAATTCACCTTTAATTTCAGTTGTTCTTACATACCATGATGGTTGGGCGTAATACATCAATGCAGTGTGACAGCGCCAGCAGTGGGGGTAAGAGTGCTCAAACTGGGTATTTTTAAAGAGCAATCCTCGGCTCTTTAAATCTTTGATTAATGCCTTATCGGATTCCTTAAAAAATACGCCACCGATTAATGGCACATCCTTTTGAAAATGACCATCAGGGTTTACTGGATTTACCACCGGCAAGTTGTATTTACGACAAACCTCTAGATCATCAGCACCGAAGGCTGGTGACTGATGCACTAAACCTGTGCCATCTTCAACTGTCACATAATCTGCCAAAACTACAAAGTGTGAATCCTTGATCTCGACAAAATCAAATGGTCTGGCATATTTGGTGTGTTCAAGCTCCATGCCCATAAATGTGGCAATAACTTTTCTATCTTCACCCAGCACGGCAGCCAGATCACTAGCAACAACTAATCTTTCACTTTTTTCATCGATACTTATTTCAATAACTTGGTACTCCACCTTTGGATTTACTGCAACTGCAGTATTTGAAACTAAGGTCCAAGGCGTAGTTGTCCAGACCAATAGACTGGCGTTTAACTCCGCTAATTTTCCAGAGGTTGCTGGCATACGAACATAAACTGAAGGGTCTTTAATAGTTTCATAACCTTGGGCTAATTCATGATCTGATAATCCTGTTCCACACCTTGGGCAATAAGGCGCCACGCGATGATCTTCTACCAACAGTCCTTTATTCCAGATCTGTTGCAAGGACCACCAAACGCTTTCAATATACTGTGGGGACATGGTCCAGTAGGCATCATCAAAATCAACCCAGAAACCCATTCGCTTAGTCATATCAGTAAATTCATTTACGTGGCGTTGCACTGATTCTCTACATTTTTCATTAAATGCTGCAACACCAAACTTTTCAATATCTGTCTTACCGGTAAAGCCCAACTCTTTTTCAACTGCAATTTCTACTGGCAAGCCATGACAGTCCCAACCAGCTTTGCGAATTACTTGCTTACCCTTCATGGTTTGAAATCTCGGGAATAAATCTTTAAATACTCTTGCTTCAATGTGATGTGTACCAGGCATGCCATTGGCAGTTGGTGGACCTTCATAAAAACTCCAACGAGGTGAACCATCTCGATTTGTCACCGACTTCTCGAAAATTTGATTCTGAGCCCAGAAATCTAAGATCTCTGCTTCCATGGCAGGGAGATCGATTTGCGCAGATAAACTATTGATTTCGCGCTTCTTATTCATATCCACCCCACATTCTAACGCGGGGCTTACCTTTTATTGGTCTCCAAAATTTTCACACGGGGGTGGCGGTTGGTAATTACTTCAGCCAAGCCATAACCTTTGCCCCTCCAGGGGGTATTGTGGCTATCAGGAAGTTATTTAAGAAATCAGCAAAGAAAAGTTCGAAATCTTCGGCTAAAAAACTGGCTAAATCAACTGCCAAAAAAGGCAATCAAAAGAGTTCTGTAAAAAAACCTGCTGCTAAAAAAAGCGCAAAGAAGATTGCCAAACGATCACCAAACATCGTGAAGCCATCACTCTCGAAAAAATCAACTTTTAAAAAGGGACCAGGCAAGCCATTCCCAGCAAAATTGCAGACATCAATCTCCGGATCCTCTACAACAATTTCAGTTACCTCAACAATGCCAAACGCCAATGCGCAAGCGGCAGTTGTAGAAAAAAGATTGATGATGCCGCCTCCGCCAAGACCAGTATTGAAATCAAAAAAGGCAGCAGTTCTTAAGCCAATAAAAAGCGCTCCAGCCCCATTAGTGGCAGCCTCGACTGAAAACGCTTGGAATGCAACAGAGCTTCGAGGTATCAAAGCTGAACTCTCCAAAGATTTAACTAGATTACGAAAAGAATTGGAGATCGCAGAGGCAGAGATGGAAGATTTAGTTGAAGCTGCAGGCGTTGGGGCTGGTGATGACCAAGCGGATGCTGGGGCAAAAACTTTTGAGCGCGAACATGAAATGTCTTTGGTTTATAACGCAAGAGATATGGTTCAGCAAACTGAACGGGCACTGGATAGAATTGAAAACAAATCCTATGGAAAATGTGAAGAGTGTGGCAATTTTGTTGGAAAGGCAAGATTGCAGGTGTTCCCTCGCGCAACACTTTGTATGGTTTGCAAGCAAAAGGAGGAACGACGCTGAACACACTTCAGCGAAAATGGTTAGCAGCAATGGCTTTGATTGTTTTTGCTTTAGATTAT
>SXRC01000044.1 GCA_005793655.1 Actinomycetota bacterium | reverse complement strand
TGTGGCAACAATGGGCGCTGCCACCTCACAGATTGCATACACCGCATCTAAGGGTGGGGTACTGGCGATGAGCCGTGAGCTTGGTGTGCAATTTGCCAGAGAGGGAATTCGAGTAAATGCATTATCTCCTGGCCCAGTTAACACACCATTACTGCAGGAGTTATTTGCTAAAGATAAGGAGCGGGCTGCAAGAAGATTAGTTCATATCCCAATGGGCAGATTTGCAGACGCTAGTGAGATTGCAGCAGCGGTTGCCTTCTTAGCCTCTGATGACTCTAGTTTTATTACTGCCAGTAACTTCTTAGTAGATGGTGGTATCTCCGGTGCGTATGTAACTCCTCTTGATAATTAGGATTGCAAAATTAACAAGGCCCCACTAAATATATTAGTGGGGCCTTATTTTTATTTAATCAGTTGATATCTGCGCGCAGGGCGCGGGTGGATGTCCTATTAACACTAATTTATTGGCAAATGCTCCCAGAAAAGTTTGAAGTAGTAAGTGCAACTAATTCCACCTCCTTAATTTCAAAAGAGGCAATCGGGTTGATTGCAGTACTTAAAGTACTCCTACTTAGTTGGCTTTAGTAGGTATAAAACCTGAGAGAAAATCTTTACTCGTAATTGATAGTTTAAGGTTAAGCGTGGTGGGCGTGCTGCCAATGCCAGTTCAGGTAGAGGTGATTTAAGTAAGAGCAATAATTGCTAGTGCAACACTTGATGCGCCAATCCCAATCCAATTAGTAACAGAGGGGCGTTGGTGGAGCAATTTAATTGCGATTAAGGTAGATAGGGCCGGGGTGGCGGCGATAAAAATCCCTACCTTACTTAACTCTAAGTTATTAATTGCAATCATAAAATTGATATTAGCGATTACTTCACAGCTGCCTGAGAGTAGGGCAAATTTTATGCCACTGCGTTGGCTTTGATCCTTATTTTTTTTAGGTGGCAGAAATAATGAGAGTGTAAATACCCCAAACCTAGCCCCAAAAAGTGCTCCTAAGATCTGAGTACTTTCCACCGTAGTAAGTAGCAGTGAGCAGCCAGAGAAGAAGAGGCCGGCGGTGATAGCGAGTAAAAAAATAGAAAGGGTAATTGGTTGATTTCCGCTAGCTTTTCTAGAACAGAGGAATATCCCAATCGCACCCAAAGTAGCTGCAATCGGAAAGCTCCAGGAGAGAGATTCATCTTTAACTGTGACAGCAAATAAAATTAGAAAAAGAGATTGTGTTAAGGCGACCACGGGTGAGACAAATGAGACCGCGCCAGTTGCGATTGCTTTATAAAGTGGTGGTAAGCCCAATCCACCACAAAAGCCGGCACCAAAGCCAATGACCCAGGAGTTTAAGAATAAGTTCTCAAGATTAAATAAGCTCAATGTGGCGATAATCAGCAAAGCTATAAAGCTGGAGTATCTAAGGGTGGTTCGCCAATTACTTAATTGGGTTGACTTACCACCTAATGTGTTGGTGGCAGCGGTGATTGAGGCAGTTGCAAAAGCGGTGATTTCACCAATCAATTGATTTATATCTTTTCAACTGGGGCGGTGGCGACTCTGCGTAAAAAAGCATTGACTAATTCAAAGGCTCGACGATCTGAATCTATTTTTAATTCAGCAGTTTGTTTTCGGAGCAATTCAACATCAACGCCCTCTGCCTCAACCTCAGCACAGCCACCCTCCATCGCAAGCCAAGCCTGTAAAACCTCTGGATCTATCTCTGGGTGAAATTGCAAGGCTAGTGTGCGACCAAAGGTAAATGCTTGGCTAGCAATCTCACTTCGAGCAATCTCTTTAGCACCCTTTGGCAAGCTCCACCTATCCCAGTGGTACTCAAACCAGGGACCAGTTGAAATTAAAGTTTTATCAGTTGATTCAATCTCAATCCAACCAACCTCAGCCTTTGGCGCCTTAGCGACTGAGCCACCTAATGCTCTAGCCATTAATTGACCACCAAAACAAATACCAAGAATTGGGATGCCATCATTATGTGCTTGTTTTAACTTCGCTAACTCAGGAAGTAACCAATTACCAATTCGATCATCCTCATACGCTCCATATGGAGCACCCATCGGAACTAATAAGTCATACTCATTAAAGTTTGGAAAGGTGGTGGTGATATTTGGAGAGTCGTAATTATCTTGTGGAACTATTAAAAACCGCTCTATTTCATACCCATGTTTTTCAAGGGATCGCCAGATTGGCCCACCCAGTGATATGTGATCATGTTCAATGAATAAGGCGCGCATTGCCTTATCTTACGCCAAAAATATTGGTAATCTAATTAGAAGAATTTGTTAAACTGATCTCAAAACTGCAGTTACCTTACCTAAAATCACCGCATCATCTGCTGGTATGGGTAGGTAATCATCATTTTCAGGCAACAGCCAGAAGTGGCCATCTTTTTTAGACCAGGTCTTTACAGTTGCTTCACCATCAATCATGGCGGCAACCACTTCACCCTTCTCAGCTGATTTTTGGGCACGAATAACTACATAATCACCATCGCAGATGGCAACATCAATCATGGAGTCACCCTTAATCTGCAACATAAATAGCTCACCTTTACCAACAATTGATTCTGGAAGTGGCATTACCTCTTCAACTATTTGTTCTGCCAAAATTGGATTACCTGCGGCGATCTTTCCTACCAATGGAATTAATCTAGTTTTATCTTGTGGGGCAGCATGTCCATCCTCACCTGGCAGGGTGATCTCAATGGCGCGGCCTCTGGCAGCATCCCGTCTGATCCAACCTTTTTCTTCAAGAACTTGCAGTTGATAGGTGACGGATGCGGTGGAGGCAAGACCCGCGGCCTGGCCAATCTCACGCATAGAGGGTGGATACCCCTGGTTCTCAACTGCACGCTTAATAACTGAGAGGATCTTTAACTGCCTTGGGGTCAGCCCATTGTCATCAGCTGGGCCATCAGGCAGCTCGGAGAGCGCCTTTTTACCTGAGGTTTTAGCCATATCCCAAGGGTAGCAGGGGTGGGCAGAAAAATCAAACATTTGTTCGATTTAAACTGGACAATGTCAGTGGCCTAGTGTTTAATACTTCTATAGAACAGGTGTTCGAATCCCCTCGAGCACTGGTTATCAGGAGATGAGCATGAAGCGCAACCGTAGGTATAAATTAGCCAGAACCACTCTTGGCATATCAGTCATAGTCTTGGCCGCATCAGCTGCCACCAGCATCTCAACCGCGGCTGGTAATTTAGCTGTTAAGGGTGAGAGTAGATATCTGCAGATGGTAGTTGCCCCAGGTGAATCACTCTGGTCAATCGCTGCGATGCTTTCCGAAGGTGGCTCAATAAATCAGGTGATCGCAGATATTGTTGAGGTTAATAATTTAGCCAGCGCCGATGTGAGTGCTGGGATGAAATTACTGGTACCGGCTAGGTAAGTAGGATGAAATAATCTCGCGAGCATCCATAAGCGATGCCATATTATTTGGCGGGAAGGATTCCTGCTAATTTTTGGTAAAGATCGGTAAACTCTTCGTAACTCGCCTTGAAGGCAGCAATGACCTCGCCACTAGGTTTTTGGCCTTCATTTATCTTCAAATAATCGGTTAGCGCCTGCTCAATTATTGATTGCAACTGCCGTCCCTCAGACTTAGCTAGTTTTTTGGCGCTATTTAAAACCTTTGGATCTAGTTGGGATGAGAACTTAATCTTCTCATTAGCCACAGCTGCCTCATTTCATGAAATTTCTTGATAAATCTTGATCGAAGATTACCACAGCTACTCTTGAACAAGGAGGGTGAGATGGCGATTAGCGATAAGAATTTACCCAACACGCCGATTCAGGTGCTTTTAAACCCTCAACTATGGCTCTATGGTTCACCCAACATATAGGGGTAATACGACTTGTGGCTTCCATAAGTAGTAGTTTTCCGCTAATGTGCTCTTCCCCCGCATAGCAAAGAAAGAACTGGAGAACTGCCAAATGATCTGCCCCTTCTGTCGCTTCGATGACTCAAGAGTTATTGACTCGCGTCCAACCGATGAGGGAAATCAGATCCGCCGCCGGCGCGAGTGCACCAGCTGTGGCAGGCGGTTTAATACCGCAGAGACCTCCGTCCTGCTAGTAGTCAAAAGATCTGGGGCGACTGAGCCTTTCTCACGTGAGAAGGTGATCAATGGTGTCCGCAAGGCATGCCAAGCTCGGCCAGTAAATGATGATGATCTAGCAATGCTTGCCCAACGAGTGGAGGAGTCCCTTCGCTTAGATGGTGTGGCAGAGGTTGAGGCCCAAGAGGTGGGAATGGCAATTCTTGCGCCACTCCGAGAACTCGATGAGGTCGCCTACCTACGATATGCCTCGGTATACCGTA
>SXRC01000043.1 GCA_005793655.1 Actinomycetota bacterium | reverse complement strand
TTGGTCGCGATTGACATTAACCGCTGGGGTAGTGATAAAGCCTCTGCGGATCGACATCAACACACTTGCACCAGCTCCCACCTGTCCTTCAATAGATGAAAAGGCTGCGGTATTTGCAAAGCGAGTAAATAGGAAGAAGCCAGCTAGAAATGCCAGCGGCAGTGATAAGAATCCCGCATAAATAGGATGTCCTAAATTATTTCCAATGATTACCCCAAAAACTAATATCAAGGTGAAAACTAAAAGACACCAGATGATTGCAAGTGGGGAGTCTTTCTTAACTAATTTATAAGCATCTTTAACAACTGCTAATTGAGATTGTTTTTTCTCCGGCACGCCACTTTTTGTTGTTGCCTCTTGTTGCTTCTTTTTTCGGCCAAACATCTTTCTCCCTTATTTAATCGCTCTGGCAGCCATCGCTTGGTTGTAAAGCCTGCCTGCTCTATAGCTAGAACGTACCAATGGTCCACTCATAACACCAAGAAACCCTATCTCCTGCGCCTCTTTACTCAACTCGATAAACTCATTTGGCTTAACCCAACGGCTTACTGGATGATGTTTATTTGTTGGGCGAAGGTATTGAGTAATTGTAATCAGATCACAACC
The DNA here is from genome assembly GCA_005793655.1 of Actinomycetota bacterium. Taxonomy (GTDB): domain Bacteria; phylum Actinomycetota; class Actinomycetes; order Nanopelagicales; family Nanopelagicaceae; genus Nanopelagicus. The sequence goes on along the minus strand of SXRC01000043.1, from coordinate 1,973 downwards.
TGCATTGTGTAAATCCTGCAGGGCTTTAGAGACCTCTTCCCGAGTTTCCCCCATCCCTAAGATTAGATTTGATTTGGTAATTAATCCAAAGTCTCTTGCTTGCGTAATTACATCAAGTGATCTTTCGTAGGTGAAAGCAGGTCTTATCTGTTTAAAGATTCTTGGCACTGTCTCAAGGTTGTGGGCAAAAACTTCAGGGCGAGCTTGAAATACTTGATTTAGTAGTTGAGCATTACCGCTGAAATCAGGTGCCAACATCTCAACTCCAACATCAGGATTAACTGCGTGGACCTGCAAAATACTCTCGGCGTATAACCAGGCACCTTCATCATCTAGATCATCTCTGGCAACTCCAGTAATAGTTGCATACTTTAAATTCATAGCTTTTACAGATTGGGCAACTCTTCTTGGCTCATCCCTATCTAATGGATCAGGCTTTCCAGTATCGATATTGCAAAAGTCGCATCTTCTAGTGCAGGCAGAGCCGCCAATTAAAAATGTCGCTTCGCGGTCCTCCCAGCACTCAAAAATATTAGGACATGCAGCTTCCTGGCAAACTGTATGCAATCCCTCTTTGGCAACTAATGAACGAAGTTTTGTGTACTCCGGCCCCATCTTGGCACGAGTTTTAATCCATTCAGGTTTTTTCTCAATCGGAGTTTGTGCATTCCGCGCCTCTATTCGAAGCAGTTTACGACCGTTGGGATTAATACTCATTGCGCCAAATTCTCTAACACTGGGCAAATATATTTTTGTAGTACCGGATTCACCTGCTCGATGTTGATTTGCTCTCCTAATTCAGCTGAAATTGATGTCACTTTTGCATCAGGGATTCCACATGGAATAATTTTTAAGTATGCAGAAAGATCTGGATTAACATTTAATGCAAAGCCATGTGTACTCACACCCTTTGCCACCCTAAGGCCGATGGCAGCGATCTTTCGATCACCCTTTTCATCCCGAACCCAAACTCCGCTGCGCTCACAATATCTTTGGGCTGTAATACCAAACTCTTCACAAACTTGGATCAATGCATTCTCTAGCTCTCTAACAAAACCCACTACATCAGCAGAGTTCTTCAATTTAATGATTGGGTAGCCAACAAGTTGGCCAATTCCGTGCCAAGTAATTTTCCCACCACGGTCAACATCAATAACTGGTGTGTTATCTAGTGGCCGATCAGATAGTTGCGTTCTTCTTCCTGCGGTATAAACGGAAGGGTGTTGTAGAAGCAACAATGTATTTTCTATTTTTCCGGTTAGTACCCGATCAGCAATCTGCTTTTGCATCTGCCAGGCAGATAGATAATCCACCACACCCAACTCTTGCACTTTGATAAGTTTTTGCATAGTTATGGTTGAACTCACATGCTTAGCCTAATTGCCAGGTTAATCTTTGGCTAAAGATTGCTGATACCGCCCTGCCAGAGTGTGAGCAAAATAGCATCGCTGGTAGATTTCGGGCCTCACCGATGGGATCGAAAGGCTGTTACTTATCATGTCCGCTAAAAGCAAATCATCAAGGGTTGTAATGGGTCGTAAGCCGTTAAGGATCGCAATTTTGGTGATCATCGCCTGGCTTGGTATTACCTCAATCGCAGGCCCTACATTTGGCAAGCTCTCAACGGTGCAAGAAAATGATAACGCTGCCTTTTTACCTGATAACGCTGAATCAACTCTTGCCAGCAAGGTAACCATTAAGTTTTCAGATAGTTCTAATGATCAGATCCCAACTCTGCTGGTTTTCTTAGGTGATATTAATCCAAAAAATAATCCAGCCAAGATGATGCAGATACAAAAGTATTTAGATGGCTTGGGCGCTGAAATCCTGCCAGAGTCAGGCAAACCTTTGAGCACTTACTTTGTGCCGGGTTTTCCGATTCAAGCTTTACCATCTGAAGATGGCAATGCCGCCTTAGTAAATATTGCACTTAGTTCAGATGTGGCGCAAGATCGCATTGAAGAAAAACCAGC
>SXRC01000042.1 GCA_005793655.1 Actinomycetota bacterium | reverse complement strand
TGCAACTCCGTGAAAGCTCCACTTCTTGAAGTAATTATCACCCTCTTCGATTGGAAGGTAGCCTTGAGATAGTTTCGGTATCGATCATTTTTCGTTAGGTGTGAACCAAGTTCGATCACCTCATCACCAAAATACTCAGAAAGTATCGAGACATAATTTGCTAAGTCTTTTTCATCTGGAACTATCAATAAAACCTGATTAATCTGGGCTCGAATTTTGATAAATTCAGATAGGAACCATTCAGGCTTAATGCCAATCGGAAAACTCAGAGCCCATTTGAGTTTCCTACTATTTTGTATTGAATCGTAATCGGCTCGACCAATTAAATATCTAAAGTCAGGTGAACTATATTTTGGGAGATTTACCGAAGAATTTAATGAGCGTTGAATCTGCTCCTCTTTGAGCACTCTTGCCGGCACGGCTGATTTAATGATATTCCAAATCCCACCTCCGAATCGGTCTCTAGTTGCTTCAATATGTTTGATTACACTCGAACTGAGTAAACCACTTGGTGAATTCAATTTGGAGATCACTTTAATATTTTTTTGTTGATCGCTACTGCTTTTCCTTGCGACAATTAATCCTTCGGTATTGCTCTTACCAAACTCAACAATCACTTTTGTTCCAACAGTTGCGTACGCATCAAGTGTTTCAGGTACGAGATAGTCGTAAATACCCTCTAAATATGAAACCGGGGTGTCAACTAATACTGCAGCAATCGGTAAATTTTCAGAGGGTGAAACACTTTGCTTTGCAGGTTTAGCTGAACTTTGTCGCTTTAGTTTTAGTGGAGCGGCCACTGATTACTTTACTAACGCCTTAAGAGCAGCTGCCCGATCAGTTTTCTCCCAAGTGAAATCAGGTAATTCACGACCAAAGTGGCCATAGGCAGCAGTTTTTGCGTAAATTGGTCGTAGTAGATTTAAATCACGAATAATCGCAGCTGGGCGCAAATCAAATACCTCTTTAACAGCATTCGCTATCTTGGCCAGGTCATATTTTTCAGTACCAAAAGTTTCAACAAATAATCCCACTGGCTGTGCCTTGCCAATGGCGTAGGCAACTTGTACTTCACACCGATCTGCTAAGCCAGCAGCAACCACGTTCTTTGCTACCCATCGCATTGCATAAGCAGCCGACCGATCTACTTTTGATGGATCTTTACCAGAAAATGCACCACCACCATGCCTTGCCATACCTCCGTATGTGTCCACAATTATCTTACGGCCAGTCAAACCAGCATCTCCCATTGGGCCACCAATTACAAATCGTCCAGTTGGATTGATTAGCAATTTCACAGAAGAAGTATTTAAAGATAACTCTCTAATAACCGGATCAATCACAAACTTTTTTATCTCAGGAGCTAACCTCTTCTCCAAATCTATGTCAGGGGCGTGTTGTGATGAAATAACTACAGTGTTTAAACCCACTGCCTTATCACCTTGATACTCAATAGTTACCTGCGTTTTTCCATCTGGCCGCAGATAGGGCAAAGTGCCATCTTTACGAACTTTTGTAAGTTGCTGAGCTAACTTATGCGCTAAAGAAATTGGTAGCGGCATCAACTCTGGTGTCTCATTTGAAGCATATCCAAACATGAGTCCTTGATCACCCGCTCCCTGTAAATCCAAAGGATCGACCGAGGCCGAAACACGACTTTCAAATGCATCATTAACGCCTTGAGCTATGTCTTGAGATTGTTGACCAATCGATATTGAAACGCCACAACTATTTCCGTCGTAACCTTTATCTGATGAGTCATAGCCAATTTCTAAAACCGTATCTCGAACAATACTCATTACATCTGCATAACCATCAGTTGTTACCTCTCCAGCAACATGAACCTGTCCGGTAGTTATTAAGGTTTCTACTGCCACACGACTTTTAGCATCTTGCGATAGAAGTGAGTCCAGAATTGCATCAGAAATCTGATCTGCAATCTTGTCTGGATGTCCCTCAGTGACAGATTCAGAGGTAAATAATCGATTCATCATTGGCTCAACCTAACTTAGATACTAATTGATCGAGCAATATGTCAGCGAGCGTGTCCTTACTAATTTCTGGAACCGTAATCACATTATTTGAATCATCAATGATGATTCCTTTGGTGTTTTCCTGCCCAAAAATAGCCCCATCTGTAACATCATTTACATAGATTAAGTTCAAATTTTTGCTGCACAACTTCTCGTATCCACTCTTTTGCAACAAATTTAGGCTAGATAATGTTTCGGCTGCGAACCCAACTACTATTTGTCCAGGTCTCTTAATTTGAGCGAGTGACTTCAAAATATCAGGATTTTTTGCCAATTCAACATTTTCTAGTGCTTCTTTCCTAATTTTACCTTCTGAATAATTCACCACTCTTGCATCTGCAACAGCTGCGCTCATTATTAAAGCATCACAGTGTGGGAATTCAAGATTTAGAATCGTATCCATTTCCTCTGCAGTTTCCACTGAGGTTGTTGTAATTCCGTCAATATTGGGAAGATCTGAGTTAGCGATGACTAGATGCACTTGTGCACCCCTACTTGCTGCGGCCATAGCCAGAGCAAACCCTTGCTTTCCAGAGGATCGATTTCCAATGAATCGAATAGGATCAATTGGCTCCCGAGTTCCGCCCGCAGTAATCAAAATCTTTTTCCCAATTAGATCAGCAGTTTGATTAATTACTTTATCTATCTCAGCGATAATTGCTTCACATTCTGGGTAACGGCCAATTCCAACATCAGATCCAGTCATTCGACCTACATCAGGATTTATTACAACAAATCCTCGTTCGCGCAAGATTTCAACATTAGCCACTGTTGCTGAATTCAGCCACATCTCAGTATGCATCGCTGGGACCAAAATTTTTGGTGCAGTGGAGGCCAAAACAATGTTGGTCAGCAAATCATCTGCTCTGCCCGAGGCGAGCTTGGCCATGAGGTCTGCAGTTGCCGGAGCTATGACAATAAGGTCATTAGCTTTCGCCATAGAAATGTGAGGCACATTTTCGACATCACTCCATAAGTCTGTAATCACTTTGCGGCCAGATAAGGCTTCCCAGGTAGATTTACCAACAAAATTTAAACTAGCGGCCGTTGGCACAACATCTACTATGAAACCATGGTCCTGTAATCTGCGAAGCAAGTCACATGACTTATAAGCTGATATTCCACCAGATACACCTAGTAGAAGTTTACGACCACGGGGAAACATGGTGATTATTTAGCCAGCTGTAGGGGTTTGCTTTGGCTCTAAATTTTCGATTGTAAGCAAGCCATCATTGATTTCGCGAAGTGCAATGGATAGAGGTTTTTCGTGCACATAAGTTTCTACCAGCGGACCAACATATTCAAGCAATCCTTCGCCAAGTTGTGAGTAGTAAGCATTGATTTGGCGGGCACGCTTGGCTGCATAAAGAACCAAGCTATATTTCGATCCAGCCTTATCTAATAACGCATCGATTGGTGGATTAGTAATTCCATCTAGGCCTTGATTGCTCATACGATAGTGCCCCTCTTTTTAAACAATGATTGTCTAGCGAAGGGCTAAAGATACCAGTTCAGCGACCGATTGATCTACTTGATGGTTAATCACCACATGATCAAACTCAGAAGCGGCTAATAACTCCTCTTTAGCGCGATCTAAGCGGGCTTGCGTAGATTGCTCAGATTCTGTCCCTCGATTGATTAATCTAGCTGTTAACTCTTCCCAAGAGGGCGGCTTGATAAAAACCAATATCGCATTTTTTGAATTCTTGCGCACCTGCCGAGCACCATTTAATTCAATCTCTAGAATCACATTTTTGCCATCCATCAATGCGTCATCTACCGCTTTTTTTGGAGTCCCATATTTAGCACCCGCAAAACTAGCCCATTCCAAAAAATCATTTCTTGCGATCATCTGATCAAACTTCTCATCACTGACAAAATGGTAATCCACTCCGTTTTGCTCACCTGATCTTATTTCTCTTGTAGTTGCCGAGATTGAAATCCAAAACCGATCATCACTGCGAAGCTTGTTAGTAATTGTGCTTTTTCCAACCCCACTGGGCCCAGAGACGACCAAGAGTTCCCCGCTTTTGCGGGAGTTCTTAATCAATAGAAACTCCTGTCGTAGTAACTCAATCTGCCTATGTCCTACCCCACCAATTCTACGTGAATATGATATTCCGGTTCTATCTAAAATAATCTCTGCTCTTGTTTTGCCAATGCCTGGAACAGATTGCAACAGGTCAATTAGTTTCATGCGTAGGACAGGTTTTCGCTCATCTTTGAATAGATCAAAAAAGTAAATCTCTCCTTTTGTGACCATCTCTTTTACTTTGGCACGCTCTTGTCGAGCTGACACCGCAGCCTGCCCGGCTTTTCTCCTAGACCGTCGACTCAACCGTGGGGGCAACATAGTTAACTCAAAGATTTTGCGATATGTTCGATTTTGTTGCGCATTTTTTTATCATTACCATCCCAAACACCTGTAATCGAACGACCTATAACCACAAAATCTGCTCCAGCATCAATGGCAGCTTTTGGTGACATAACCCGAGCTTGGTCACCTAGATCATCACCTTCCACCCTTACACCCGGAGTAATTAAAATTGCAGATCCAGCAATTGCGCGCAATTGTGCAACCTCAAAAGGTGAACAAACCAAGGAGGTAGCACCAGCTGCAAGGCTAATACTCGCCAAATTTTTCGCTGTCTCTGAAATATTTTGTCTCATTCCTAAAGTAGAAAAATCTGCTTCAGAAAAAGAGGTCAGAACTGTAATTGCAGTAATTGATCCATTAGGAAGTGCCCCTTTGGCAGCTGAAATCATTTTGCCACCGCCTGAGGCGTGAACTGATAAAAACTTTGGCGCCAGGGATGCAACTGATTCAACTGCGCCTTTAACGGTGTTGGGTATATCGTGCAACTTTAGATCAAGAAAAAGACTAAATTCACTCTCACCCTGCAGCCTTTCAATTCCAACCCTGCCATGCTTTAAATAAAACTCCAGCCCTATCTTGAAATGATCAATTGATTCAATGCTGGCCTTAATCCACTCTGATGCTTGGGTAATATCCTTTGTATCAAGTGCAAGTATTACCGGTAGCTTCATTAGACTCCCCGGTGCGCAAAACCAATAGCATCACGAAAATCATTAAATCCTTTTCCTGTCAGTAATGCAGACAGTTCATTCTTGATAAAGAGTGCAGCTGTGGGATTGGAGAAACTCGCAGTCCCGATCGAAACTGCGCTAGCTCCAGCTAAAACTAGTTCAAGTGCATCACGACCATTAGATACACCACCCATGCCAATTATTGGAATATTCGGAAGTGCTTGATGGACTTGATAGATCGCACGCACTGCAACGGGCCTGATTGCTGGTCCAGATAATCCACCAGTTTTTCCAGCAAGCTTGGGCTTCATAGTATTTGTGTCAATCACCATACCAAGCAAAGTATTGATTAAAGCCAAGCCATCAACTCCTGCGTTGACTACTGAACTAGCGATTGCAACAATATCAGTTACATCCGGTGATAATTTTGCAACAATTGGTAGCTCTCCTCCAATATTTCTTCTAACAGCTTCAATTACCGCTACTGCGCTGTCAGGATGACAGGCAAAAACTTGACCACGGTTTTCAACATTAGGACAGGAAATATTTACCTCTACAGCACTAATACCGGCCACTGCTCGTAATCTGCGAGCTAGAACGCCATACTCATCAACAGTTTCACCTGCAATTGAGACGATTACCTTTACCTTATTTTCAACCAGCCACGGAATATCCTTCTCCAAAAATGCATCAATACCAGGTCCTTGTAATCCAATTGAATTAAGCATGCCGCTAGGAGTTTCTGCCATTCGAGGAGTTGGCCTACCAGTACGCGGTTTAGTCATAATTGATTTTGTAACAATTGCGCCAAGTTCGGTTAAAGGAAAGAATTGAGCCAACTCTTGTCCAGAACTAGCACATCCACTTGCAGTAAAAATTGGATTATTAAATCTTTTACTACCTATTTTGGTTGAAAAATCAAGCGCACTCATTTTATAAGTGATCCAATACATCTTTTTTATCCCAGATAATCTGAGATCCGTCCATTACGGGTCCGTCAATACAAATTCTAACCATCTTTACACCACTTGGATCTTTAATTGGTACAACGCAAGTCATACAAACACCAATTCCACATGCCATTGCCTCTTCTACGGCACATTGATGTGAAATATCAAACTCGTCTGCAATTTTTGCAACTGCTGCAAGCATCCCCATCGGACCACATGAGTAAATAACCTCTGTACCAAACTCTCTTATAAGTCGCGGAATAGCTTCACTTATCTGCCCATGTATGCCCGCACTGCCATCATCAGTGGTTAGTGTCAAGGAAGAGACACTACGTTTACCTTCCAGCGGTGCGTAAATTTTACTCGCAGTACTTGCACCTAAAACCATGTCAACTCTGCATCCCCGATTTTTCAATACCTCTGCTAGTGCAAAAAGTGGTGCGGATCCATAGCCACCCCCAATCAACATGGTGTTCGCATTTGTTGTTGGAATTCCAAATGAGGTTCCAAGCGGACCAACTAGATCAACAAAATCTCCAACATTTCTTGAACATAACCACTTGCTGCCTTGCCCATACGGTGCAATTACTAATTCAATGCTGCCTCCCATGACGCCTTTATCGGTCGCACGATAGATGGCAAATGCTCTGCGTAGAATCAATGAAGAGGCCTCACCATCAATTGAGATCGCAACAAAATTGCCGGGCCTAGAATTTGCCGCCATTTCTCCAACTGCAAAAACAATATGGTTGTAGGGTCCTGCCTTTTTATTGCTGATTACTTCAGCCTGCATTTGCATGGCACTCTTATTAATCTTTTGGGTGCTCATCAACTCATCCATTCTTGCAATGATTTGATGGCAAAATCACTATCTTGTAAAGCGCTGATACCAGCAACCGCGGCTTTAAATCCTGGAATTGTGGTGATGCAAGGTACTGACCTAGATACAGCTGCTGTCCTAATTAAAAAACCATCCTGCCTGGAACCCCGTCCCAGTGGAGTATTGATAACCAGCTGCACCAGTCCCTGAGTAATTATTTCACTAGCTGAAGGCTGATTTGAGGCTGGATCTGAATTCTTTCTGACTTTTTCAGAAGGGATACCTTTTTCTTGCAAAAAATTGTGTGTACCTGCTGTTGTATAGATCTTAAAACCAATCTGATGCAGATCGCGAGCTGCTCTCCAGCCTTGTTCCTTATCTTTCTGTGATAACGAGATGAAGACAGAACCAGACTGAGGTAGCGGACCAAATGCTGCGGTCTGACTTTTAGCAAATGCTAAACCAAAATTATTTGCTATTCCCATTACCTCACCAGTTGATTTCATCTCAGGACCTAGAACTGTATCCACTCCGGAACCATCAACTCTCCTAAATCTACTAAAAGGCAATACCGCTTCTTTCACTGACACTCCATTTGGTTTACCATCACCAACAGCAGGCAGAATATTATCTTTTCGCAGATCCGCTATTTGTTTTCCAGTTGCAATTAACGCTGCTGCCTTTGCGAGGGCAACCCCAGTTGCTTTTGCCACAAACGGCACGGACCGAGATGCTCTTGGATTGGCCTCTAAAACATATAACTTCTGTGGGTTTAGGGTGACTGCAAATTGTATGTTTATCAAACCTCTGACTCCTACATCTTTTGCAATTTTCTCTGTTGCTTGCCTGATCTCAGAGAGCAAATTTTTATCTAAAGATGTGCTCGGTAGCACGCAAGCAGAATCACCCGAATGCACCCCTGCCTCTTCTATGTGTTCCATTACACCTGCTAAGTACAACTCATCTCCATCATATAAAGCATCAACATCAATTTCAATTGCGTCATCAAGAAACTTGTCAATAAGCACTGGGTGATTTGGAGTGATTGCCGTTGCCTTCTCAATGAAGCCACGCAGTGACTCCTCGTCATAAACAATCTCCATACCCCGGCCACCTAAAACATACGACGGTCTAACCAAAACTGGATAGCCAATATCA
>SXRC01000041.1 GCA_005793655.1 Actinomycetota bacterium | reverse complement strand
TTTTCTGGACTTTCAACCAATACATTTGACCCATACCAGAGAATGGTTTGAATGATCTCTTGATCAAATCCGTACTCCACACTCATCTGATCCCATTCGTCATCAATCTCTGTGACCGCATACTTGCTACGTAGGGCGTGTCCTTGGTTTTTACGTACACGTAGCACGGCAATCTCTTTTTTCACCGAACAAGATTTTGCTAGAAAAGTGGCAAGATCAAACCCTGTTGGTTTTATGAAGGATGATACCTTTCCAACTTTTCTTAATTCACCTTCAATTCGCTGTAGCTTAAATGATTTGATCGCATCTGCTTCATTAGCTACTAAGTACCAAAATCCATCTTGGATGTAAAGCCCATAAGGCTGAACATTGCGGTCGCTACCTTTGTACTGGAAGTTCAGTGCATATCGCTTTTCTACAGATTCAAATGCAGTTGCTAACGTCTTAGAATTTTCAGCATCTCTGATCATAGGCAGATTTACAGAGTTTGACTCGATGGGACCACTTAATGATTGAATTTTCAACAACGCAGCTTTGGAGTTAGCCTGTAATGCAGAGTCATGCCAAAGATTCACAGCCATTGTTAAATACAGGAGCTCTTCATTTTCAAACGCACTGGAATCTAACTGAAACGTTTCACTTCTAATCAAATATCCTTGGTCATCTTCAAATAGTGGGTCTAATCCACCTACCTCAATTTCGATACCAAGTTCGCGCAATTCATCCTTGTCTCGCTCAAACATTCGCTCCATGGTTTCGGCAGTTCCGGTGTAACCAGCTACTGTTTTGAAAATCTCAGATTTTGTTAAATATTTTTTTGTTGCAAGCATGGCCAAGGTCAAATTGATCAATCGTTCAGTTTTCTGCGCACTCATAGGCATAGGCTAGCGATTAAGAAAATATTTGCTACGATACGGTGTGCGAAAATCTTCGAAAATTGCCTTGTTGATTGCGCCAATATTGCTATTACCAGCCTGTACAACTGATTGAGGCGTAGAACCAATGATAAATGAGATTCAAAATTCATCTTCTTCTCTTCCGCAAGTATCAGGTGAGATGGGTAAGGAACCAACTATTGCTTCCCCTACTGGTAATCCTCCAACCTCATTACAGAAGAAAGACATTCAGGTTGGAAAAGGAAAAGAAGCGTTGGCGAACTCCACTTTAGAGGTGCATTACAAATTGGTCACCTGGAGTACTGGACAAATTGCTGATTCTTCATGGGGTCGAGGACAAAGTGCAACATTTCCATTAAGTGGTGTCATAGCAGGATGGCAAGAAGGCATTCCTGGAATGAAAGAAGGCGGGCGAAGATTGTTAGTGATACCGCCAGATCTCGGTTATGGCGCTACAGGTGCTGGTGGAGCAATAGGTCCAAATGAAACATTGGTGTTTGTTGTTGGTCTGATTGCTGTTTATTAATTATTCGATAACTCCGTAGGAACCTTTTGATGGGCGGCGGCGGCGTTGCAGAACTGCTATTCCAGGAGCCATTCTTCGGGCGAAGATTAAAAATCCTGTATGACCAATTATTCGATGTTGTGGTCGGACTGCTAATCCTTCGTGATGCCAGCCACGAACAATTGTTTCACTGGATTCTGGCTCAGTAAAATTACCATTCTCTTTTATTGCTTCAGCTATTTTGGAAAGTTGAGTGGTAGTTGCCACGTAAGATAAAAATACTCCCCCTGGTACCAAAGCCCCCGCAGCAGTTTCTACACACTCCCAAGGTGCAAGCATGTCCAAAATTACTCGATCGTAGTCACTCTCTAGTTTTTGCTCCTGCAATGCGCCTACTGTTAACTTCCAGTTTTTGGGTGAATCAGTGAAGTAATTCTTTACATTCTCCTGCGATATTTTTGCAAAATCATCTCTTATCTCAACAGAATGCAGATGACCAGATTCCCCAACAGCACGCAAGATTGAAATACTCAAAGCCCCTGATCCCACACCGGCCTCTAGTACCTTGATTCCAGGTTTAATATCTGCAATCCCGATAATCATTGCTGCATCCTTAGGATAAACAATGGTTGCACCTCGTGGCATTGAAAGCACGTAATCTGCAAGCAAAGGTCTAAAAGCTTGAAATTTTAGCTCACCATTTGTGGCAACAATCGATCCTTCAGGTAGCCCAACTAATGCTTCATGTTTTAATACGCCTTTATGTGTATGCCACTCTGCTCCTGCACTCAATGTAATTGAGTAAAGCTTGCCCTTCGCATCAGTTAATTGAACTCGGTCCCCGTACATAAAATTACGGTCAATCATTTGGCTGCAACTCCACTGTTTAAAAAGGGGTACCAATTTAGAACTTGTTTGATATCAATCTGAGTGAGTGAATCAATAACTATCAGATTAGGGTTCGACGGCATTGTCACAAGATGTGGAATACCCACAACCTGCGCGCCAGATCTCAAGGCAGATTCAACTCCGGTTAATGAATCCTCAAAAACAACGCACTGAGTTATATCAACCCCTAATTTTTTTGCGGCAAGTAAATATGGTGCAGGCTCAGGCTTGGTTTTAGTCACATCATCGCAAGAGATAGTTGCAGCGAAGATATCCTTGGGAAATTTAGTCAGCGCAGATCCCATTAACTTGCCAGTACTAGCAGTCACCAGCGCCATTGGAATTAAAAGCTCTTGACATTGCTTTAGTAGGTTTAGTGCATTTGGGAGCAATTGCAAATTCTGTGCAAGCTTTATCTCCATTACCTCTTCCAGTCGCTTGCCAAAATACCCATACGGCTTGCGATTATTACTTCGTTCTTGCATGTATTTTTCAGTGCGATCCATTGGGCCGCCAAGACAATTAATTTGATCAGATTGATCCCATTTACATCCAACCTCTGCCATCACTTCAATCTCAGCCTCTAACCAAATAGGCTCAGAATCAATGAGAGTGCCATCCATATCAAAGAGAATTGCACTCATGAGGCGTTGAAATACTTTGCTTCTGGGTGGTGTAGCACGATCGAAGAAGTTGATTGCTCTGGATGCAATTGAAACTCTTCAGATAGAAGTACACCAATTCTTGCTGGATCCAATAAATCACACAATCCAACCTGTTGCTCTAGATCTGGACAAGCTGGGTAACCAAATGAGTATCTTGATCCTTGATAGCCTTGATCGAAAATCTCCTTCAAATCTTTTGAATCAGTTTGATTTATCTCAAGCTCTTCACGAGTTCTAGCATGCCAATGTTCGGTGAGAGATTCGGTTAATTGCACTGAAAGTCCATGTAGTTCTAGATACTCTCGGTAAAGATTAGCCTGAAATAATCTATTAATAGCTTCACTAATGGACTGACCCATAGTAATTATTTGAAAACTGACAATATCAATCTCCCCGGACTCTTTGCTGCGGAAGAAATCTGATAAACATAATCTTCGATCTCGACTCTGTCTTGGAAAAGTGAATCTGATTCGCTCTTGCCCTTTAGATTCACCTTCATGGTGCAAAATCACTAAGTCATTATTCTCGCTGTAACATGGATAGTAGCCGTATACAACCGCAGCATTAAGCCATCCTTTTGACTGAACATCATTGATTAACGATCTAAGTTGCGGGCGTCCTTGCTCATTAGCCATACTTTCAAAATCTCTACCTTTTAATCCCCACTGGCCAAGAAATAATGCCCGTTCATCCAACATTCCCACATAATCAGCAAGTGCAATTCCCTTTACAACCCTTGAACCTAGAAATGGTGCTTTAGGAATTGGATTACTTGCTGAAACATCACTACGTCTAATATCAATGCGATCTACCTGATCTCGGTTACCTTTGGCAGTTCTTCTTGGCTTTAACGGCGGCAAAGCCACTCCTGGCACTCCACGTTTAATTCCCATTAAAGTTTCCATTAATTTCAATCCTTCAAAAGCATCTTTGGCATATCTAACCGTGCCAGTGAATTGCTCACTTAGATCTTGTTCAACAAATGAACGAGTAAGTGCAGCTCCGCCCAGAACAACTGGCCATTTGCTACCTAATCCCCTGGAATCTAGCTCTTGCAGATTCTCCTTCATGATTACTGTTGACTTAACTAGAAGACCAGACATTCCAATAACATCAACGTTATTGTCATTGGCTGCATCGATAATTTGATTGACCGTTTGCTTGATACCAATATTTACAGTCTCATACCCATTATTTGATAAAATAATATCTACCAAATTCTTTCCAATGTCATGGACATCTCCCTTTACTGTTGCCAGCAAAATCTTGCCCCTGCCCTGATCATCAGTTTTTTCAATAAATGGCTCTAAATAGGCAACCGCAGATTTCATTACCTCTGCCGATTGCAAAACAAAGGGCAGTTGCATCTCCCCTTTGCCGAATAATTCACCAACTGTCTTCATTCCCGCCAGTAAATAATCGTTAATGATTGCAAGGGCGGGGAGCCCAGAGTCTAAGGCGGTTTTTAGATCCTCATTTAAGCCAACTTTTTCGCCATCAATGATTCTACGTTGCAGCCTCTCCTGCATTGGCAACGCCGCCAATTCGGCAGCACGACTTTCCTTTGTAGTTGTAATTTGAACATTTGAAAATAACTCCAAAAATTTAGTTAGTGGATCATAAATCACGTTGCCAGAATCATCTGACCTTCGTTTATCATAAATTAGGTCAAGTGCAACTTCAAGTTGCTCCGGCGGAATTCTGTTCATCGGCGTAATCTTTGATGGATGAACAATCGCAGAATCTAAACCACTCTTCACCGCCTCTGCTAAAAACACAGAGTTAAGTACAATCCTTGCTGCGGGATTTAAACCAAAGGAGACATTACTTACCCCTAGAGTTGTTTGCACTGCTGGGAATTCCTCCTTCAACCTTCTAATTGCCTCGATGGTTTGCATTCCATCGCGTCTGGTCTCCTCTTGACCAGTGGCAATTGGAAAAGTTAGACAATCAATCAAGATATCTTCAACTCTCATGCCCCAATTTTTTGTGAGATCATTAATCAAACGACGGGCAACTTTGAGCTTCCACTCTGCATCCCTTGCTTGTCCCTCTTCATCAATTGTCAATGCAATTACTGCAGCTCCATGCTCAACAACTAATGGCATGATTCGCGCAAATCTTGAGGTGGGGCCATCACCATCTTCATAATTAACTGAATTAATTACCGACCTACCGCCAAGCTGCTGCAGTCCAGCTTCTAATACAGCTGGCTCTGTTGAATCTAGAACAATTGGCAGGGTTGAGGTTGTTGCAAACCGAAAAGCTAACTCTTTCATATCTGCTACACCGTCACGACCTACATAATCAACTGACAGATCAAGCATATGCGCACCATCTCTAATCTGATCTCTGGCAATTTCAACACAACTTTGCCAATCTTGCGCAAGCAATGCATCCCTGAATGCTCTAGATCCATTGGCATTGGTTCGTTCTCCAATAGAAAGGTAGGTATTTTGTTGTCTAAATGGTGCGAATTGATACAAGGATGATGCACCAAACTCTTGGTTGATTTCACGCTTGCCTAAATTAACACCGTGTACTGCATCTACCACAGCTTTCATGTGCTCTGGTGTGGTTCCACAGCACCCACCGATTAAATTCACTTTGTAATCAATTACAAATTGTTTCAATGATTTAGCTAGTTCACTCGGAGTCAGAGGATAATATGCTCCACCTTCACCAAGAATTGGCAAGCCAGCATTAGGCATGACCGATAAACCAATCGAGGCACTTTTGCTCAAAACTCTAAGATGTTCACTCATTTCCGCTGGTCCAGTTGCACAATTTAAGCCAATTAAATCCACTCCAATAGGCTCTAGTGCGTTCAAAGCAGCACCGATTTCAGAACCCATCAACATGGTGCCATTGGTTTCAATTGTCACCTGTGCGATAAGCACAATATCTTTTTTAGATTCATCTATTGCAGCACGTGCACCGTTTGTTGCTGCTTTAGCTTGAAGTAGATCTTGAGTTGTTTCTATTAAAAGCGCATCGCACCCGCCTTTTATCAATCCATCAGAAGCAGTTTTATAGGCTTCTTTCAAGAAATCATAAGTTGTGTGTCCTAATGTCGGCAGTTTTGTACCGGGACCAAGGGAGCCCAAAACCCATCGTGGCTTTCCCTTGGTGGAGTATTGATCAGCAACTTCGCGGGCTAATTTAGCTCCGGCAAAAGCTAACTCATATATTCGATCTTCAATTCCATACTCAGCAAGGTTGGCAAAATTTGCTCCAAATGTATTTGTCTCGATGGCATCAACACCGGCTGCAAGATATTCACTATGTACCGCTTTTACGATATCTGGCCTTGTGATATTTAAAATCTCATTACATCCTTCATGATTTTGAAAATCAGCTAATGTCGGATTTTGGGCCTGCAACATAGTTCCCATGGCACCATCTACGATTACTACACGCTTTGAAAGTGCATTTCTTAAGGAGTTCATTTGGCCTAGTTTACTGTACCAAATCAAATTAAATCATTGATTTATAGTGCTAAACCTAACAATGAATCGATGCTACGAGAGACTAAGCCACTTTGATTCACTGACCCAGCATTGATGGATTGCTCCGACCATGAAAGTAATCGTTTTAAGGCGCGAGGAGTGTCAAGATTATTTGCAAGGTCGGCAATAATCCCAGCTATCAATTTCTTAGAGTCAGTGACCTCACTTTGTGCCAGCGCCCTTCGAATAGTTGCAATTTGAATCTCTGATTCTGATAACAAATTTTTACTCCATGCTCGATCTTCCTGATAATGACCTTGGAGTAATGCCCATCTGATCGCCATCGGATCTACTCCATCACTTATCAACTTAGAAGCAAAAACCAAATTTCCCTTTGATTTACTCATTTTTTCACCATCTAAACCAATCATGGCGGCATGCACAAAATACTTGGAAAATTCTCTGCCGTAAGCCGCCTTCACAATCTGTGCACTCATAAAATGGTGAGGAAATATTAAATCAGAACCACCCCCCTGCAGATGCAATATTGGATTGTTTGAATCTTTATCCAAATACTTGCAAGCAATAGCTGTACATTCAACGTGCCAACCTGGTCTGCCGAATCCAAAACTGCTCTCCCAACCCGGCTCACCATCAGTATTAGCACTCCATACCAGTGGGTCTAACTGATGTTTTTTACCCTGCCGATCTGGATCACCACCGCGTTCAGCAAATATTTTTACAGCACCACTTAGTGATACCGGCAAGCCTGTAAGATACTCCCCAACAGAAAAATAGTAATCTCCAGAGATTTCATATAAAAAACCTCGACTATCCAATTTTTTTATAAAATCATCGATAATAGCAATTGACTCCGTCACCTTCACCAAAGCATTTGGTGGCAGTACTCTCAACGCCGACATATCTGCCTTGAATAATTCGGTTTGAGTATCAGCGAGGCTACGCCAATTCGAATTATCTCGTTTAGCGCGTTCTAATAAAGGGTCATCAATATCGGTGACATTTTCAACAAAATTGACGCTTCGTCCAGAAAGTGATTGATACCGATTGATTAAATCAAAGGCAAGGTAGGTAGCAGCATGACCCAAGTGAGTGGCATCGTATGGTGTTATACCGCATACGTATATTCGAAAATCACTGGGTGCATTTACGGTTACTAAGCCAAGATCTGAATCAACCAACTTCAGGGTTGGAAACTCATGAC
Organism: Actinomycetota bacterium; assembly: GCA_005793655.1. Taxonomy (GTDB): domain Bacteria; phylum Actinomycetota; class Actinomycetes; order Nanopelagicales; family Nanopelagicaceae; genus Nanopelagicus. Next base: position 3,852 of record SXRC01000041.1, on the reverse strand, counting down.
CAGCTATTGATGGCAGAGTGATGCGAGGCCAACTATTCATGGCGAATCATTTCACTTTAGACCGGGGGCCATGGCACTGCAGGCCATTGGGCACTCGGTAGTGGAAATTTTCCCACAATTCTTAATCCTTTGATCCGATTCTTTAATGCCGATATCTCTTGCAGGGTTAAGTACGGTGAAAAAAGTGATTCTAGGTCTAACTCTTCCAACGTTTTCAAAAGATCAGACTCCTCTTTTGTGAATTGTTCGCCGGCAAATTGCCAGATAACTGTACGCAATTTATCCTCACTGTGAAAACACACACCATGGTCACACCCTTTAAGGGAACCTGATTTATCAACTAGTAAATGTCCAAATTTTCGATCGGTATTATTAATGATTGCATCAAATAATGCCATCTTGCGCAGTTGAACATCTTCTCCTTGACCATAATCAACTACATCAACATTCTCATCTATTTCCACCCATTCCTGCACCATGCCAAAACCAAATGGGCCCTCTCGCAATACAGTAAACGGAACCAAATGAAATTTTCCTATATCACTCAGTCGAAAAGCGGCATATTCCCGATGAGCCAAACTTCCATCCGGAAAATCCCATAATGGTCTTTCTCCAGCAACTGGTTTATATACAACCTTGATTTGTGGATCACAATCTTTTATTTGGGCCAGTAGTGAAGCATTGGTGGCATCGACTAATCTGCCAAAAACTAACAGTTCACCATTTGCTATTAAATCCCCGGTTACCCTCATCTGCGATATCCATTTGCTCTTGGACAGAGATGGCCGAGGGGGTCAACTGGTAGGGCACAAAATGGGCAGGCCGGTCTTCCGGCATTTACAATTCGCTTGGCCCTCTCGCAAAACCCTTTGATCTGATTGATTCTAAGTGTGGCAATAATTAAATCAGGTCCAAAGTCAGCATCATCTAAAATTAGTTCATCATCCGCGGTGGCTGCCTGAATATTTACAACTACTAAACTCTCTTCCCAACTTATACTAATAACTCCAACTCTAAAATCCTCTTCAATCGGTAACTCCATAGGCTCACTGTCTTCAACTGGTGACAGATTAATCTCATCTAATGAGGCCATCTTACCCCGACGCAGCTCTTTAATTAACTCCTCGAATCTCTCAGCTAAAGCCATAACCTGAGTTTTCTCCAGCGTCACAGCATTAATTCCTGATTCAGATTTGACCTGCAAAAAAAATTGACGTTGACCGGGTTCACCAATAGCACTCACAATAAACCGTGTGGCTGGTTGATGGCGATAAACAATTCTAGGCATTATTTTCGCCACCATCTTTGTGAATTTGTGAGCAAGTTGCCACCACCAAGTGCGTTTACCTTGAAGCAAGTTAGATCAGAGGCAGTCAATTTATAATTGAGCTGCAGTATGGTATTTCGCTTTTTCCCAAGGCTAATGGAGGTGATCGAAGCAGGTTCAGAAATAAAACTTTGAAATCTATCAATTGGTAGATCCAGAACAGTGGCAATAAACATTTTTACAATATCACCATGAGTCACAAGCAAAAAAGACCCCTTTTCTTTTGATAAATCTGCGATCACCGCTTCAACACGTTTTCGCATTTGCTTGAAGCTCTCCCCTTCGGGAAAGGTAAATGTCAAAGGTTTATTTTGAACCGCCTTCCACCTGGGATTTTTGGAAAGGGTGGATAGTTTGCGTCCTGACCAGAGCCCATAATCCATCTCAATTATCCGTGGATCAACCTCAAATACGGTTTTTGGATTACTACTCATATAAGGGGTAATTGTTTGAACACAGCGCTTTAGCGGGCTACATAAGATTTTTTCAAATTTAATGTTTTCCAAGTATGCAACCAATATTTGTGCCTGTTTTTGTCCAAATCTTGATAAGGCAACGGTGTCATCCTGGCCTGCCAAAATACCTTTGGTGTTGGCAACAGACTGGGCATGACGTAGAAGATAAACAATCGGCATTTGGCAAGGTTACCGATCTTTTTAACCTCTTGTTGCTAGCCTGCCAGCCATGGAACGTCGCAAACTGGGTGGAGTGCCAGTCTCCCGTCTTGGTCTTGGCACAATGACTTGGGGCAGGGACACCGATGAAAATGAGGCTGCGCAGCAGTTACAGGAGTTTGTTGAAGCTGGCGGTAATTTAATTGACACTGCGGCAGTTTACGGCGACGGTGATGCGGAGCGCGTATTAGGTGGTTTCATCGGCGCATTAGTCAAGCGAGATCAGTTATTTATTGCCACCAAGGCAGGAGTTTCATTCAAGGATGGCAACCGGCAAGTGAATAACTCTCGTAATGAGTTGATTTCAGATCTAGATAAATCTTTAGCTCGATTAAATGTTGAGTACATCGATCTTTGGCAAGTACATCATTGGGATAAAGATACGCCACTAGAGGAAACTTTATCTGCTATAGATTATGCAACAAACTCTGGAAAAGCGCGTTACGTAAGTGTTTGTAATTTTAATGGCTGGCAATTAGCCCGCGCTGCAACATTGCAGAATCCAATATTTGGAAAAGCTGCTATAACTTGTGCTCAAAATGAGTACTCATTATTGAACCGCAAAGTTGAAGAAGAGGTTATCCCTGCAACTGGTGCGCTAAATCTTGGATTTCTAGCCTGGTCACCACTGGGACGAGGAGTATTAACTGGTAAATACCGTGGTGGTGTGCCATCAGACTCCAGAGGTGCCTCCCCGCATTTTGCAAATTTTGTAGAACCCTACCTGTCGGAGCGAGCAAAAAAAATTGTTGAGTGCGTATGTGTTGTAGCCGAAGGTTTGGGTTACTCACCCCTAGAGGTTGCACTCGCCTGGGTACGAGATGCACCTGGTGTTACCAGTGCATTAATTGGAGCTAGAACAGGTGCACAATTGCGAGGGATACTAACTGTTGAGCAAATAACCTTGCCAGATCGGATGAGACAGGTACTTAACGAGGTTTCTGCAAATTAGTTTTTAGACATTATCTAAAAAATTATAAAGCACACGTACACCAAATTTTAGACCCTCGATTGGCACGCGCTCATCAACCCCATGGAAAAGAGCAAAAAAATCCAAATCTTTGGGCAATCTCAATGGTGAAAATCCATACCCAATAATGCCCACATCATGCAGTGCTTTATTATCCGTACCACCGCTCATGAGGTAAGGAACTGGAACTCCATCCGGATCTTCAATATTTATCGCCTTGCACATCGCTTCTACTAACGGTCCAGCAAAATCCACTTCAAGTGCGATATCCCTAGTTAAGATCTCAATTTCTACCTGATCACCTGCTAATTTTTTCAGCGTTTCATGCAATTGACTCTCATGACCAGGCAAAAATCTACCGTCAACGACAGCACTAGCACCTTGAGGAATCACATTTGCCTTATACCCTGCTTCCAGCATTGTTGGATTGGCGGTGTTGGTAAGTGTGGCACCTATCATCTTTTCGGCAGCACCCAAATGTCGCAGTAATGGGCTGACATTTTTGGGATCGTATTTGTCACCAGTTAATTCGGCAATTTTGCTGAAAAATTTTTTATTAGTTTTTGTCTCCAACTCTGGCCACTCATAATTACCTATTCGCGCAACAGCTTCAGAAACCTTAGTTATCGCATTATCTCTATTGATAAATGATCCATGACCAGCTGTCCCCTGAGCGGTTAGTTTTATCCATTGAATACCTTTTTGTGCAGCTTCAATTAAATAAAGACGATTATCTCCGGTTATTGTGACCGAAAACCCACCGACCTCTGAAATAGCCTCGCTGTATCCTTTAAATAACTCCGGCCGATTTTTAACTATCCAACGAGAGCCATAGTTTGATCCTGCTTCCTCATCTGCGAAGAAAATAAGCAAAATATTGC
>SXRC01000003.1 GCA_005793655.1 Actinomycetota bacterium | reverse complement strand
TCAACTCATTTGAGATCGCCTGGATTACTACCATTACCATCTCAATTGATCCCTGCGCCATCAAAAGAAGTGCGCCTAAGATGGAGGCAAGGGCAGGAACTACTACGGCATACCTGGTCATGCTAAGTAATTTATTCATACGCTAAGTGTAGTTGATAAAGTGGTATGGATGATTTAAGCCACAAAATACTAAGATTTATATACTAAGATATATAAGGTACACATCTGCTAGCGAGCAGTAGATAAATACTCTTTTAAAGTTTGATTTTCTAGTGAGATCTCACTTAAATGGTGTTTAACCACATCACCAATTGAAACAATTGAAAGTAGCTCACCCTTTTCATCAACTACTGGCACATGCCTAATTCGCTTTTCAGTCATCATCGCCATAATCTCAGCCACAGATGCCTCTGGCTTACAGGTAAAGACCTCAACTGTCATGATATCTCGCACATGAAGATCACCGATCTTCTCAGCCTTCCCAGAGAGTGATCGCACAACATCTCGTTCTGAGACGATGCCATCTATTACCTTGCCATCTGCTGAGACCACTAATGCGCCCACATTAAATGAGTTAAGGCACTTTAATAAGTACTCCACCGTGTCATGGGCTGCAATTGTTCGAACCTTCTTCTCTTTAATCAAAGATTCAATCTTCATTTGACCACCTCACTTATAAGTAACCGCATACTTCTCTTGGTGGGTGAATAAAGCAATAGGTTTAAGGTGGGTGGGAAGGTGAGTTTAAGCAAAATCACTGCGTACTTTCACCTGCTAGGGTAGTAATTTATAATGCCACAAGCATTAATACTTTCCTTACGGGAGGCAGCTTGCTAGATCAGGTAAGGGGATTAGGTTGAGTAAATCAAGCTTTCGAGTTGGCTCACTTGTCACCTGGAAGCATCGCGGGGGAAGTGCTACTGGGAAAATAATTAAGATTGCTAAAAGCGGCAAATTAAAGGTGCCAAAATCCTCTTTGACCTTATCGCCAACCGCCGATGAGCCAGCTGCGCTGATTAGATTGATTAAAGATGGTGAGTTAAGCACCACCATAGTTGGCCATAAGTTAAGTAGCTTAAAAGCTGCTCGGTGATTACCTGATATGAGGACGCTTGAGGTTTGGGTAGAGGTGGTGAAAAACCTGGTTAGCGGTTTATAAGTGGATTAATAAGGGCAGCAAGCAAACTTGGTCTATTGGTAATTTTTTCCTCATAATCGGCAACCACAGTTGCTCTAAACCCAGCATTAACAGCAATGTATCGGATTGGCTCTGGTTCCCATCTACCAATTCTTTGATTGATAAATGGCAGATTTGCAGTTTTTATGCTGCTCATTTTTTCAGCCAAGGTTTTTGCAACTAAGTAGGACAGTGTTACGCCATCGCCAACATAGCCACCAATTTCAGCTCTACCAGTTGTGTGGTCAAAATTTAAATATGCCTGCCACTTTCTCGTTAGAGCAACCGCACCACCCCAGCGATACTCAAATTTTGCATCAGCGATTTGTGGAAACCAAGAGATAGCACGCTTTTCTAATGCCGAGTGCATTCGATTATCTATCTCACTTCGTTCTGAAAGTCGGGAAAATAATTTATAGCGAACACCACGCCCACCGAGAGCTAATCTGTTATCACCGGTGATTTGGGCGTAAGTAATTAAATGGCAAGCCTCTTGAAATGTTGCGCGCTGGGTATTTCGTATTTCTTTTATCACCTCACTAGATAATGGCTCAGTTGCAACCATCAGGGAATAAATTGGTATTTGTTTATTTCCCATCCATTTTCTAGGTGTAAATGCCTCAGTTGCTCTAATTAGAAATGTGTAGTTTGCATTGAAGCCATTTACTTCGACCTGTTTATCCTTTATTTCACTCACACTAGATTGTTCATAGATTGTTACACCAATTTTTTCTAAGTGATCAGCAAGGGCTCTGACTAATTTGAATGGATTTAGTGCGGCGCAGTGTGGTGTAAAAACTGAGCCGAGAGCGGAGGGGATATTTAAAAGCTCCGTGGTTTTGGACTTATTTAATAATTGATGCTCCTCATCAATTTCCATTGAGATTCTGCTTAGTTGGGCGTTACTTCTTGCAAATACTAAAGCCCCGCCTTTGGCATAATTAATCTGCCAATTATTTGATTTAGCAATCTGACCAATCTCATCAATGGATTTAGTTATAGCAGTGCGAAGATTTTTGTAGCTTTCTAGACCATTTTCTCTAATTAATCTATTACTTGAGGTTGGGTACTCGGCTGATGCCCATCCACCATTTCGTCCACTTGCCCCAAATCCAACATACTCCTTTTCAAAAATCGCGATTTTAAGATTTGGTTGAAATTGTTTTAAATGAAATGCGCTCCAAAGCCCACTAAAGCCAGCTCCAATAATTACGACATCAAATGAATCATTCTTGCCAATTGATTTGCGATAAATGATATTTTGATTACCTTGCCACAGTGAGGAATTCACATCATAATTATGGTTTAATTAATGGAAATAGCAAAGATCACAGAGGTTGTAATTAAGTAATTCAGTCTAAGTAAAACTCTTGTGGTGCCCGCCTTCAAGCTCTTTTCCCTCAGAAGCAGTTGGCTGAGCAATATTTTCAGCATTCACTGCGCTAAACCTTGCCGGTAGCTTTGCTCTAATTCCTGCTGGATTTAAGACCCCACCAGCAGCCATAGAATCTGCTTGTTTTACAAAGTTAGCCATTGATGCGCTAAAGAATTAAGCCGGGCGGAAAGAGTCTTTAGTTTTTGTCTGTGCGTGCTTGATCATGATATGACGTGTGACAGAATATTCCGCAACTGATTCT
>SXRC01000040.1 GCA_005793655.1 Actinomycetota bacterium | reverse complement strand
TACCTAAGAACAGTATTGGCCGATCTGCTGCTACTAAATTGAAGGTTTATGCTGGCAGTGAGCACCCACATGCTGCTCAAAATCCAAAGGTATTTGAGTTCAACCAAGTCTCTCAAATCAATAAGAAGTAATAGGGGAATAATGTCTGACGAGATTGATGACACAACTGATGAGGCAACACCAAGCTCATACAGTTCAAGCACACCAGCAGCTGCCACAAATCGCAAGGCAATAACTGCACCCGGTGGTGGCGTAGGTCGTCGTAAAGAAGCAGTTGCCAGAGTTCGCTTAGTGCCGGGATCTGGTCGCTGGGTTGTAAATGGCAAGCCACTTGAGGTTTATTTCCCAAATAAGGTTCACCAACAATCTGTAGCTGAACCATTTAAGATCGTTGGCGCTGAAGGAACTTATGATGTTTTTGCTCGTATTAATGGCGGTGGAACTTCAGGACAAGCCGGCGCACTTAGATTAGGTGTTGCCCGCGCACTTAATGCAATTGATGTTGATGCAAACCGACCAACACTTAAGAAAGCTGGCTTCTTAACTCGGGATGCACGTGTTATTGAGCGCAAGAAGTATGGTCTGAAAAAGGCTCGTAAGCGTTCTCAATACAGCAAGCGTTAATTTCTTAGCTGATTAAATAAATCATGGCCCTCTTCGGCACCGACGGTGTGCGAGGTGTTGCCAATGTTGATCTCACAGCTGAACTTGCAGTTGATTTAGCAATTGCAGCCGCTCATGTTTTAGGTGAGATTGGTGCATTTGCAGGACATCGGCCAAAAGCAATTGTTGGTCAAGACTCTCGTGCATCTGGTGATTTTCTGGAGGCAGCAGTTGTTGCGGGATTAACTAGTGCAGGTGTTGATGTTTATCGTGTTGGTGTATTACCAACACCGGCGGTCGCATTTTTAGTAAAAGAGAGTAATGCTGATCTTGGCGTCATGATTAGCGCCTCTCATAACCCAATGCCAGATAACGGAATTAAATTCTTTGCCAAGGGTGGGGATAAGTTAGCTGATCAAGTTGAGGCACAAATCGAGGCAAGGTTGGGTGAACCTTGGGATAGGCCAACTGGTTTAAATGTTGGCAGGATTATCTTTGATGGAGAGGCAAAAAATCGTTACTTAAAGTATTTGCTCTCCACCCTGGATACAAAATTAGCTGGTATTAAAGTAATTGTTGATTGCGCCAATGGCGCAGCCTCCACCGTGGCACCAATTGCATATGAGAAAGCAGGAGCCTCTGTTACTGCAATATCTGCCACTCCAACTGGTTGGAATATTAATGAAAATTGCGGTTCTACCCACCTAGATAATTTAATCAATGAGGTTAAAAGAAGTGGCGCAGATCTTGGTGTTGCCCATGATGGTGATGCTGATAGGTGCTTGTTAGTAGCAAAAAATGGCGAGGTGGTAGATGGTGATCAGATATTAAATATTCTTGCCCACTCCTTTTTGGCAAAAGGTAAGTTAAGTAAAAAAGCGGTAGTTGGCACCGTCATGAGTAATTTAGGCTTTATTAAATCAATGGAATCTGCCGGGATTAAGTTTGAAAAAACCGCAGTAGGTGATCGATATGTTTTAGAAAAAATGTTAGAAAATGATTACAACCTAGGTGGTGAACAATCAGGTCATGTGATTATGCGCCAATTCTCAAATACCGGTGATGGTCTACTAACTGCACTACAGGTAATGCAGGTGATGGTGAGTTCAAAGAAATCACTGGCAGAGCTGGCAAATACCATGCAAAAATTTCCACAAGTACTAATTAATGTTAAAGATGTAGCGAAAGAAAAGTTTGCATCCTCAGCCAAAATTAAGGAAGGGATCCTAGAATCAGAGAAACAATTATCAGGTGTAGGCAGAGTCTTGGTAAGAGCATCTGGAACTGAATCACTGATTCGAGTAATGGTTGAAGCAAATGAATTGGATTTGGCTCAAAAGATCGCGGAATCATTGGCTGCCCTAGTAAGATTAGAGCTTAAGTAGTTAAAGGAGTTTCATAAATGTGCGGCATTGTTGGCTACACCGGGAGCAACTCCGCACTCTCCCCAGTGATTGAAGGGCTAAGAAAGCTTGAATACCGGGGATATGACTCAGCTGGTATCGCACTACCAATCGCAATTGGTAAGCCGTTATTTATTGAAAAGCGTGCTGGTAAGTTAAAAAAGTTAGAGGATGCGTTAGCTAAAACACCAGATGCAAAAAGTGGAATTGGCCATACCAGGTGGGCAACACATGGCGGGCCGACTGACACTAATGCTCACCCACATCTTGATAATGAGGGCAAGTTAGCGTTGATACACAATGGAATTATTGAAAATTATGTTGAATTAAGAGCCCAGCTAGAAAAACGTGGTCACAAGTTTAAGTCTGAAACCGATACTGAATCTGTGGTGCATCTTTTAAGTGATGCCAGAAAAGAAAATAATGGTGATTTAGCTGCTGCCATGCGTCAGGTTTGCCAGCAATTAAAAGGCTCCTTTACATTACTTGCAATTCACTCAGATAATCCATCTCATATTGTTGGCGCAAGAAGAAATTCACCATTAGTAGTTGGTGTTGGTAAGGGTGAGAATTTTTTAGCCTCAGATGTTGCCGCCTTTATTTCTCATACTAAAACTGCCTTAGAGCTAGGCCAAGATGAGGTAGTTGAAATAACCCCAACCTCAGTTGTAGTAACAAATTTGTCAGGTCAGGTTGTTAAACCTAATCAGTTTGAGATCTCTTGGGATGCAAAAGCTGCAGAGCGCGGTGGGTTCTCACACTTTATGCTGAAGGAAATATATGAACAGCCAAGGGCGATTGCCGAGACTTTACTTGGTCGCACCGAAGGACTTGATGTAAAAATTAAGTTTAAAAAGTTTGAAAAAATTGTAATCATCGCCTGTGGCACCGCCTATAACGCAGGCTTAGTTGGTAAATATGCAATTGAAAAATGGGGACAAATCCCAGTAGATGTTGAGTTGGCATCTGAGTATCGATATCGGGAGCCAAGCTTGAATAAAAAAACCTTAGTAATTCCAATCTCACAATCAGGTGAGACTATGGATACTTTGATGGCACTTCGATACGCAAAATCAAAGGGTGCAACTATATTCTCAGTTTGCAACACCAATGGCTCAACAATTGGCCGAGAATCAG
>SXRC01000039.1 GCA_005793655.1 Actinomycetota bacterium | reverse complement strand
TGTCTTTAACTTATCAAGTCGAGAAATAAATGCTGCTATTTACGCTGCCGTTGGATTATCAATTCTTTTGACGCTACTGCGGTTGCTGAAGCGAGAAACTGTGCAGCATGCATTTTCTGGCTTAATTGGAGTTGCGATTTGTGCATTAATATCCAAGCGAAGTGGCAGCGCTGCTGATTTTTATTTGCCTGGCTTATGGATAAATGCTGGGTATGCATTGATGTATACAGTTACTAATTTAATTAAGTGGCCAATATTGGGCTTAACACTGGGACCCATCCTGGGAGAGAACTTAATGTGGCGTAAAGATCCAGATAGATTAAATGCTTACATAAAGGCGGGGTGGTTATGGGTTGGTATGTTTGTTGCCAGATTACTGATTCAATACCCGCTTTATCAAAGTGGAAATGTGAATGCACTTGGGACCGCTAGATTATTTATGGGGTATCCACTATTTATATTAACCGCTTGGGGTACATGGCAAATTCTAAGAAAAACACCAACAACTAAAGTAAGTTAAATAAAACAGGCCTTCAACTGCGCCTCAGCTTTGGCTGATGCCACAAAAAGTAGTTCATCACCTGCGGTGAAAACATCATGATCTTTAGGTGTGAGCACATGACCATCTCTAACAATGGCTGCAATACTGGCATCCTCTGGAAGTACTACCTCACCAACAGTCTTTCCGCAGCAGGCGGCTGTATCTGGCAAAGTTATCTCAACTAAGTTTGCCTCACCTTTTCTAAAGGAAAATAGCCTCACCACATCACCAACACTTACTGCCTCCTCTACCAACGCCGAGATAATTCTTGGGGTAGAAACTGCAACATCAACACCCCAGGCAGAGTCAAACATCCACTCATTTTTTGGGTGGTTAACTCGAGCAACCACTCTTGGTACGCCGTACTCAGTCTTACCTAAAAGTGAGGCAACAAGATTTACTTTGTCATCACCAGTTGCAGCTACTAAAACTTGGCAGTTATCCAGCTTGGCTTGATCTAAAGCGGTTATTTCACAGGCATCTGCTAATAACCACTCCGCACTTGGAACAGAATCCATTTTCAATGCCTTTGGATCCTTATCGATCAGCAGAACTTGATGACCGTTTTCTAGCAACTCCCGTGCAATCGCCCTACCCACATTTCCAGCCCCAGCGATGGCTATTCTCATTTTTCACCCACTGGTGATTTAGCTAAAGTTTTTTCGGTGCTAGAAATCTTCTTCTCTGCGATAAGTAGATGAACGAGATCACCTTCCTGCAGGACTGTGTGCTCATCTGGCAGCAGCGCTTCACCTAAGCGGGTTATGAATGCCACTCTAGCGCTAGTACTTTTCTCAATTAAGAAAACTGGTTCACCATACCAACCCTCATGCAGGTTTACTTCAACTAATTGCACACTTCCAGTTGCATCTCGCCACTCAGATTTTGTGCCATCTGGTGTAAGTCTGCGCATAATTTGATCGGTAGTCCAAAGCACGGTTGCTACAGTTGGGATACCAAGCCGTTGATAAATTTCGGCTCGTCCTGGATCATAAATGCGAGCAACAACATTTTTTACACCAAAATTCTCTCTAGCAACGCGAGCAGCTAAAATATTTGAGTTATCACCATTTGATACGGCAGCAAATGCATCTGCCTTTTCAATGCCAGCTTCTAAAAGTGTGTCTCGATCAAAGCCAACTCCGGCAACGGTGCGACCATTGAAATCAGCACCTAATCTTCGGAAGGCTTCTCGGTTTTGATCAATCACCGCAACGGTGTGACCTGCTTTTTGTAGATCTACCGCCAAGGTGGAGCCGACTCGGCCACAACCCATAATTACAACGTGCACAAAGTATAACTTACACCCATAGGCTCACTCCTATGGAATTGAACGCTCAGGAGCGGTTAAAAATTGGCCAAGTAATTGAGGTCCAAATTGGTCCAATTGCGCATGGTGGACATTTCATCGCACGTTATAACGGTCAAGTTATTTTTGTCCGCCACGGCATAAGTGATGAATTGGTGAAGATAAAAATTACTGCAGTTAGTGCAAAAATTGCCCACGCAGATGTTATTGAAGTAATAAATCCTTCAACTAATCGAGTTTCACCGCCATGTAAGTATGCCGGCAGCTGTGGTGGCTGCGATTTCCAACATATAACACTGGAAAAACAGCGGGAACTTAAAGCGAACATAGTCAAAGAACAATTCTTACGAATTGGAAAAATAGATCTAGATCAGAGTGGGTTTGATCTAAAAGTGAGTGCGGTGGAACCAACAGATGGCCTGCATTGGCGAACTCGAATGGATTTTGCTGTTTCTGCCAACGGTCAGATTGGTTTATTTGGGGCTAGAAGTAATGATGTAATTGAGATTAAGGATTGTTTAATCGCAGATTCCAGAATGGATGTTAGTGGGCTAGCAACTCGTAGTTGGAAATCTGATGCCCGAGTTGAGGTTGCCGTTTCAAGCACTAACGAGGTTTCTGTTATGAGATCAGGCAGAAGCATTAGTGGGCCAACTCAAATTGTTGAACAAGTAGGTGGTAACTCCTTTAAAATTTCACCAAATGCCTTTTGGCAAAGTCATAAAGCTGCGCCAGTTGAATTAGTTAAAGTGGTGATTTCTTTACTCGGTATTAAGAAAAGTGATCACATTTGCGATCTTTATTCAGGCGTTGGTTTATTTGCAGCAGCAATTCTCAAAGAGGTTGGTGATCAAGGTTTTGTCACCTTAATTGAGAGTGATAAAACAGCTGTTTCAGATGCCAGGCGGATATTTGCAAATAAGCAAAATGTAAAAATCTTGCAAGGTCTAGTTGCCCAGCAATTGCCAATTGTTAAGCGAGCAGATTTGATCCTGCTAGATCCACCAAGAACTGGTGCTGGTGAGGTGGTAGTTAAACAGATGGTTAAATTTGGCCCAAGAAAAATACTTTATGTTGCCTGTGATCCAGCTGCGTTGGCCCGAGATGCTAAAACTTTGGCGGAAAGTGGTTATAAGTTGGATCACATCCAAGCCTTTGATCTTTTTCCAATGACTCAGCACATAGAGTGCGTGGCTACTTTTTCACCTGTAACAAGATAGGATTAGGTCAGAAATAGGGGAAAAGAGGTTTAAGGCGTTGAGTAAGAACTCATTTAAGGCCAAGACCACATTAGATGTAGCCGGTAAGTCCTATGAAATATTTGATATTACAGCTTTTGCTGAAGCAAAGGATTTACCTTTTAGTTTAAAAATACTTCTTGAGAATTTACTTCGCACTGAAGATGGCGCAAATATAACTGCTGGCCAGATAAAAAAACTTGCAAACTGGGATCCATCAACTGAACCTGATACCGAAATTCAATTCACACCCGCCCGAGTAATTATGCAGGATTTCACAGGCGTGCCATGCATCGTTGATCTGGCAACAATGCGAGAGGCAATAGCAGATTTAGGTGGGGATCCAGCAAAGGTGAACCCACTCTCCCCGGCGGAGTTGGTAATTGATCACTCAGTGATTGCAGATCTTTTTGGTACCAAAGATGCATTTGAGCAGAATGTTGATATTGAGTACCAGCGAAATAAAGAGCGGTATCGCTTTTTACGATGGGGACAAAGTGCATTTGATGAATTTAAAGTTGTGCCACCTGGAACTGGGATAGTCCACCAAGTAAATATTGAGTATTTAGCTCGGGTAGTAATGAACAGAGTTGTAAATGGAACATTGCAAGCATACCCAGACACAGTTGTCGGCACCGATTCTCACACCACCATGGTTAATGGATTAGGAGTTTTAGGTTGGGGAGTTGGCGGTATTGAAGCAGAGGCAGCATTACTTGGTCAGCCAGTATCTATGCTAATTCCAAAAGTAGTTGGCTTTAAATTAAATGGAAAATTACCAACAGGCACGACTGCTACTGATCTAGTTTTAACTATTACTCAGATACTTCGAAAACATGGTGTAGTTGGAAAATTTGTTGAGTTTTATGGTCCAGGAGTTTCGGCTTTGCCAATGGCCAATCGCGCAACTATTGGGAATATGTCGCCAGAGTATGGATCAACTTGTGCGATATTTCCAATTGATGAGGAGACAATTCGCTACTTAAAACTAACTGGACGCAGCACAGAACAATTAGAGTTAGTTGAAAAGTATGCAAAAGTGAATGGCCTTTGGCATGATCCAGCTGCAAAACCTAGATACTCTGAAAAACTGGAGTTGGATCTGACAACTGTGGTGCCATCAATTGCTGGTCCTAAGCGGCCGCAAGATCGTATTTCATTGCGAGATGCAAAGAGTGCGTATCAGAGTGTGCTACCAACTTATTTCACTGATAAGACAAACAAAAATAAGATTGATGTGAAGGTTAATGGCAAAGCAACAACGGTGAGTAATGGCGATGTGGTGATTGCATCAATTACCTCTTGCACTAATACTTCAAATCCATCGGTAATGCTTGGCGCAGCTTTGCTTGCTAAAAAAGCGGTAGAAAAAGGATTGACCAGTAAGCCGTGGGTAAAGACCACTTTAGCCCCTGGCTCAAAGGTAGTTACTGATTATTACCATAAATCAGGCCTTACCTTTTATATGGAAAAATTGGGTTTTAATCTAGTTGGATATGGTTGTGTGACCTGTATTGGAAACTCAGGTCCGCTTCCAGTTGATATTAGTAAGGCAATTAATGAAAATGATTTGGCAGTTTCGGCGGTACTTTCTGGAAATCGTAATTTTGAGGGAAGAATTTCACCAGATGTAAAGATGAATTATCTAGCCTCACCACCATTGGTGGTTGCTTACGCACTAACTGGCTCGATGAACCATGATTTTGAAAAAGATCCAATTGGTAATGGCAGTGATGGTCAGCCGGTCTTCCTTAAAGATATCTGGCCAACTACTGCTGAAATCGATAAGGTAGTTGGAGAATCAATTTCATCGGAAATGTTTACTAAAGATTATGCATCAGTTTTTGATGGTGATAAAAGATGGAAATCACTTGATACCCCAACTGGAAAAACTTTTGAATGGGATGCTAAATCTACTTATGTTCGAAAGCCGCCCTACTTTGATAACATGCCAGCAAAGCCAAAGCCAGTAACAGATATTGTAGGTGCTCGAGTATTAGCAGTGCTTGGTGATTCAGTGACAACAGATCACATTTCACCAGCTGGAAATATCAAGGTTGATTCACCTGCAGGAAAATACCTAGCTGAGCATGGAATTGATCGAGCAGATTTCAACTCCTATGGATCAAGACGTGGAAATCATGAGGTAATGATTCGCGGCACCTTTGCCAACATTCGACTGAAGAACTTATTACTTAACGGTGTTGAAGGTGGTTTTACTAAAAACTTCCTAGCAAATGGTGAACAAACAACAATTTATGATGCATCACGTGCTTACATCAATGCCAATGTGCCACTGGTGGTATTAGCTGGAAAAGAGTACGGCTCTGGCTCCTCCCGAGATTGGGCAGCAAAGGGAACTGCATTGCTTGGTGTTCGCGCAGTAATCGCAGAATCATTTGAAAGAATTCATAGATCTAATTTGATTGGTATGGGAGTGCTGCCATTGCAATTTTTAGATGGTCAAAATACCACCACACTTGGATTAGATGGCAGTGAGGTATTTACTATCACCGGTGTTGATCAATTAAATAATGGTCAAACCCCGAAAGAGGTTGAGGTAATAGCTGGGGAGAAGAAATTTAAGGCAAAATTGCGGATTGATACTCCAGGTGAGGCAGATTACTATCGCCACGGCGGGATTATGCAGTACGTATTACGCTCGTTACTAAGCAAGTAGATCGTAAAAATAAGTAAGTACCCTTTAAACTATACCCATGTTGGAACAGATTAAATCCCCAGATGATCTTAAAGGGCTTTCAGCTGAACAGTTAACTCAATTATCATCAGAGATCCGTACCTTTCTAATTGAACAAGTTTCAAAGACTGGTGGGCACCTTGGACCAAATCTTGGTGTAGTTGAATTAACAATTGCCATTCATCGAGTATTTAAATCACCAAAAGATGTAATTGTCTTTGACACTGGTCATCAAAGCTATGTTCATAAATTACTAACTGGACGTATGGCTAGTTTTGCCAAACTTCGGCAAAGAGGTGGCGCAGCCGGCTATCCAAATAGAAGTGAGAGTGAACATGATGTGGTGGAGAACTCCCACGCCTCAACCGCTCTGTCTTGGAGTGATGGTATTGCCAAAGGATTTTCATTGACCAATCAAAAAGATCGAACTGTAGTTTGTGTGGTTGGTGATGGCGCATTAACTGGTGGTATGAGCTGGGAGGCATTAAACAATGTTTCAACAAGTGAAAAAGAAAAGTTAGTAATTATTATCAATGACAATGAAAGATCCTACTCACCGACAATCGGTGGGCTAGCAACATATTTATCCACCCTTAGAACTACTAGCGGCTATGAGAAGTTTTTAGATTGGGGCAAAGGTGTGCTTGAAAAGACACCAGTTGTGGGAGGGCCAATCTATGAAACCTTGCATGGGGTAAAAAAGGGAATCAAAGATATTGTTGCCCCGCAAGGAATGTTTGAGGATCTTGGGCTTAAATACTTTGGCCCAGTTGATGGCCATGATCTTGGGGCAATCGAAAAAGCCTTAAAGATAGCTAAAGATTTTGGCAGACCAGTTTTAGTCCATGTGATAACCGAAAAAGGACGTGGGCATGCTCCGGCAGTTAATGATGAAGCAGAGAAGTTTCATGCAGTTGGAGTAGTTGATGTTGAGACGGGGCAGCCACTTAGCAAGGCGGGCAAGAGTTGGACCAGCATTTTCTCTGAGGAGTTAGTAAAAATTGGTGGCGAAAGAGATGATGTCGTAGCGATTACCGCTGCCATGATGGGACCAACTGGGTTAGACAAGTTTGAAAAGGCGTATCCAGATAGAACTTTTGATGTGGGAATTGCTGAACAACATGCAGCTACCTCTGCGGCAGGAATGGCATTTGCTGGACTGCATCCAGTTGTTGCGGTTTACTCCACATTTTTAAATCGAGCATTTGATCAGTTACTACTTGATGTGGCGCTGCATAAAGCTGGTGTAACTTTTGTTTTAGACCGAGCAGGTGTTACTGGTGATGATGGACCTTCACATAATGGAATGTGGGATTTAGCCCTCACTGGAATAGTGCCAACGTTGCATGTTGCTGCCCCTCGTGATGGCCAGCGAATCAAGGAGACATTGCGCGAGGCGCTAGATATCAATAACGCCCCTTCGCTGATCCGCTTTCCCAAAGGTGTAGTAAATCCTGATATTCCAGCTTTTGAGCGACGCGATGGCATCGATGTTTTATATCGTGGTGAGAGTGCAGATGTTTTGTTGGTCAGCATTGGAGCCTTCGCTGCAATTGCAGTAGAGGCTGCCGCACAGACTTATCGCGAGGGCGTAGGAGTCACAGTAATTGATCCAAGATGGGTTAAGCCACTGCCAAAATCCTTAATCACTATGGCCCAACGATATAAAAATGTTGTTGTACTAGAGGATGGAATCAAGCATGGTGGAATTGCCAGCACCATTTCAGAGATGTTTAGAGATGCACAATTAAATGTGCCGGTGCACTCAATTGGCTTACCACTTGAATTTTTGGAGCACGCTAAGCGTGCTGAGATTCTAGAAGATCTTGGAATTACAGTTCAGAATATTGCGCGCTCGCTAGTAACCTGGCATAGCAGCGCAGTAGCAAGTGAAACTAAGGAAGAGATGCAACTGCCGGCGGATGAAAACGAGCGCCGCAAACCGCTTCGCTAATTCCCTCTCGATCTAAGTAAGGCAAGATCCCACCTAAATGTATCGGCCAACCTGAGCCAAGTAGCATACAAATATCAATCTCTTGTGGAGTTGCAACCACTTTTTCATCTAACATCATTTTTGCCTCTAGCGCCAATGCTTCTAGTGCTCGTCTTCTAACCTGATCTGAAGTCGATGGTGAGATACCTTTTTCAAGCAGTGCCAAAGCTGCTGGGTTAACAGTGTTCACACCATTTGCATCCTTAACATAAAAAGTTTTTACACCCTCTTTCACAAATCTTTGCATTGTAGGTGAGACTTTATATCTTGGTCCAAGATTCTTATTCAAAGTTTGCGATACATGTAGGGCAACACCAGGACCTACTAAGCCGAGTAATTCAAGTGAGGACATGGGAAAGCCAAGGGGAGACATGGCAGCATCTGCTACTTCATAGGCAGTTCCTTCATCCATTGCATCAGTAACCTCACCCATAAATCTGGTTAACAAGCGGTTGACTACAAATGCTGGCGCATCTTGAACAATCACCATTGTTTTCTTTAATTCTTTACCAACATTAATTGCCGTAGCAGTGGTGGCATCATCAGTCTTACTAGTTCGCACTACTTCAAGTAGGGGCATGATTGCTACCGGATTAAAGAAGTGAAAGCCAACCACTCGTTCTGGATTTTTTAAACCTTCGCTCATGGCCTCAACTGATAAAGATGAGGTATTTGTGGCTATTACACACTCTGGCGTAACAATTGCTTCCAGATCTTTAAACAATTTTTGTTTGAGTGATAACTCTTCGAATATAGCTTCAATAACAAAGTCAGCATTAGCAAATACCTTTTGATCAACAGAGCCTGAAATATTTGAGAGCAATCTGGCAGCACCTTCAGGTGAAACTCGCTTTTTATCAAATAACTTTTGAATCTCATTTTTAATCCAGTTCAATCCTTTATCAACTCGCTCTTGATCTAAATCAGTAATTACCACCGGAACCTTAAGATTACGAAGTATCAATAGCGCAAGCTGAGCAGCCATGAGCCCTGCACCTACAACACCAACTCGAGAAACCTTTCTTGCCAGTGCAGGCTTTGGTGCACCTTCAACTTTTTTACGTTTCTTCTGAATCAGATTAAAGGCATATAAAGAGGCACGCAGTGAATCACTCATCACTAGATCTGCTAGAACTTTAGTTTCTGCCGCAAATCCATCCCTGACAGAGTTACTTTGCGCAGCTTTGATTAACTCAAGTGCTGCAAGTGGTGATGGAATTTGTGCGCCACTATATTTTTTTGCAATGACTGCTTTGCCGGTGGCGATTGCTTTTTCAAAGCCAGCAGTATCTTTGCTGTAATCCTTACGGTCAATCTTTTTTCTACCATTTAAGATATCAGCAACAAACTTGATTGAGTTTTCTAAGAAATCAACTGGCTCATAAACAGCATCCACCACGCCCAGAGATAAAGCATCTTTTGCCTTCATCATGGTGTTGTTATTTAAAGCATTAGCAATAATTACTTGCACCGCATTTTCAGGACCAATTAATTTTGGCAGCAGCGTTGCCCCGCCCCAGCCTGGAACTAATCCTAAGAAGCACTCTGGCAGCCCAGTGAAAGCGGTAGAGGAGAGTGTTCGATAGTGACAATTTAAGCCCACCTCTAAGCCACCACCTAAAGCTAAACCATTTATAAATGCAAAGGTT
Source organism: Actinomycetota bacterium (assembly GCA_005793655.1). Lineage (GTDB taxonomy): Bacteria > Actinomycetota > Actinomycetes > Nanopelagicales > Nanopelagicaceae > Nanopelagicus. The sequence goes on along the minus strand of SXRC01000039.1, from coordinate 3,826 downwards.
GGTTTCTTGCTTTCATATAGCTTTAAAAATACCTCATGCCCAAGATCACCGATGGCAATAGCTTGGGATTTATCCTTTAAAAACGGCATTGCAGATAGATCAGCACCTGCTGCAAAAATAAATGGTTTACCAGTCACTGCAATCGCAACAGCTTCAGTTTTTTGCGCCTCATTTATTGCAGAGGCAAGTGATGCTAGGGAGGCAGCGCCAAAGGTATTGGGACGGTTGTAATCAAGGCCATTATCTAAGGTAATCAATGCCAATTTGCCATCATTACCAAATGGTTGAAGTGAAACTAATTGCAAGATCGCTTTGGTGATGACCTCGTCCGGCGCAGCAGTTAAAACTTCAGCCACTACTTGTCGCCTTTATAGTTTGGATTCTCCCAAATAACTGTGCCACCCATACCCAATCCAATACACATGGTCGTAATTCCATACTTTACTTCAGGATGCTCTTTGAAGCCGTTTGCCAGATTAAGCATTAATCTCACTCCCGAGGAGGCCAATGGATGGCCAACTGCAATAGCGCCGCCATAAATATTTACCCGCTTATCATCATCGGCGATACCAAAGTGATCTAGAAATGAAAGTACTTGGATTGCAAAAGCTTCATTAACTTCAAACAAACCAATATCACCAATATCTAAGCCAGCTTTTTTCAAAGCTTTTATGGTGCTAGGTACTGGGCCATATCCCATAATCTCTGGTTCAACACCTGCAAATGCAAATGAGATCATCTTTGCTTTTATTGAAAGATTTAACTCTTTTGCCTTACTTTCTGATGCCAAGATGGCAGCGGTTGCACCATCATTTAATCCAGCAGCATTACCAGCAGTTACTCGACCAGCTGGCCTAAATGGTGTTTTAAGAGCTGCCAGAGCCTCCAAAGTTGTTTGTGGCCGAGGTGGTTCATCTACAGTCGCCATTCCCCAACCAAGATCAACACTTCGAGTGGCAACTGGAATTAAATCTGGTTGAATTTTATTTGCCGCATATGCAGATGCAGTTTTTTGTTGTGAAGCTAAGGCGTATTTATCCGCCCGCTCTTTAGTCAGGTGCGGAAATTTGTCATGTAATCGTTCAGCGGTTGCACCCATTTGCAGCGCATCGTTATCAACTATTTTTTCAGCTAAATACCTAGGATTTGGATCCATACCATCATCCATTGGATGATTTCCCATATGTTCAACCCCACCAGCAATTGCAAGGTCGTAAGCACCCATATTTATGCCACCAGCGATAGTGGTAACTGCGGTAAGGGCGCCAGCACACCAGCGATCAATTGAGTAACCAGGTACTGTCTTAGGAATTCCCGCTAATATCGAAACAGAGCGGCCCATATTCATTCCTTGATCACCAGTTTGGGTTGTAGCGGCAATTGCTACATCATCAATTTGATCAATTGGTAGATTTGGATTTCGCTCTAGTAATCCTCTAATGCAACGCACCATAATGTCATCTGCTCTTGTTCCAGAGTAAAGAGATCCGGCTTTGCCAAATGGAGTCCTGACGGCATCTACTAAAACCACATTAGTTTTTGCTGTGGCAGTTTTGCTCATAGGGCTAGGTTACTCGCCAGTAGAGAAAATTGGTAGTGGGGCAACACCCCCAACTTAAACTAGCGCCCTCACCTTCGCAGGCTTTGCCGGCTTTGTATAAAGTCGAAGCACAATAGATAGATACGCCGCCCAAACAAAAAGCTGGATCCATGAGGTATTAACATCAAAACCAATAGTGCCGGCAAGTACTGAGCCAGCTATTGAATCCTTTGCCATGAATGATGAGATATCCCAAGCGTAGGAGCCATCACCAGGTATCCAACCAAGCTCTTGAAACTCATGCACACCATAGGAGAGAACTCCTGCTGCCACAATAATCAGCGCAACACCAGTGATAGTAAAAAACTTACTTAGATTAAGTTTGATAGCTCGGTTATAGATTAAATACCCCAAAACTACCGCCAGAGTTAACCCTAAAACTAATCCAACAGATGCTGAGGATGTTGCAGCAACTGTCTTGAAGTTTGTATAAACAAATAGCGCAGTCTCTAACCCTTCACGGGCTACTGCAAAAAATGCTGCAGCCGCTATTGCTAATGGGCCAGCAGAGAGGGCGTTATCAACCTTGCCATGCAACTCATCTCTTAATGTTCTTGCTGCTCGCTTCATCCAAAAAACCATCCAGGTAACTAGAGCTACTGCCAAAAATGATGTAGTACCAGCAAAGAATTGCTCACCGCGATCACTTAACTCAGCTGAGGTGAAGGACAAAAAGCCACCCAGCGCAAAGCTGGCAGCAAGTGCCAATGCCACACCGCTCCAAATTGGGGTGAGTAAATTTCTACGATCTGTCTTGACTACATATGCAACCAAAATTCCCACAATTAATGCAGCCTCGAGCCCTTCACGAAGGGCGATTAGAAATGTACTTAACATGGGATTAGCATAAACCCAAGAAATTGAATTACGCAACTTAAGTGTTGCGTAATTCCTATCACATTACGGCCCCGCTACCTCAGGCTCAGATTCACTCTCCAGCTCTGGAATTAACACCGGCTCAATCTCAGATAGGCACGGGGTGATGATTGATGTCACCTGCTCAATCTGCCAAGGGCGTGCTCCCATTTTTTCCAATTCACCTTTTACAAATCCTTCATAATCACTGCTTTGAGTTGGTGGATTTTGCCAACAGATACGTTTTACCAGTTCTGGTGTAATTAAATTTTCAACTGGAATTTGCAAAGTTCCAGACAAGGTTGCCAATTGCAACCGAGCATGGGTCAATCTGGCATAGCCAAGTGGATTCTTCTCTTTCCAAATTTTTATTGGCGGCAAGGTTGCAGATGGCACACGAAACTCAGGTTGGGCATCAATAGGGGTGTTAAGCGCAGTGGTTAATACCGATAACCAGCGATTAAATGGTGGTGCCTCTAATCTGGTGCGCCAACCAATAACCTTTGCTACCGCCTCTAAATTATCTGGCAGCTTAGTTGCCAGCTCAACTATCGCCGCATCAGCTAATACTCGGCCTGGGGCGATATCTAATTGCCGAGCCAAATCATCACGTGAAAACCAAAGATCTCGAACTACCGTCATAGTTAATCTATCCCGCACCTTATGCATGCCAGAGGTTCTACGCCAACGATCTGGCTTAGGAGTATCTACAACCTGAAAATTTTCATAATTCTTAAGAATGGCCGCAAAATCCTGCTCAGCCCACTTTAATTTTTTCTGTTCAACTAACAGCTCTGCCACTTTATCTCTGATATCTAACAAGATATCAACATCAAGGGCGGCGTAAATGATCCACTCAGATTTTAAGGGCCTAATTGACCAATCAACTGCGGAGTGCTCCTTGGCTAAACTTACTTCTAGCAAACTCTCGGCAAGTGGGCCAAGGCCAACCCTAGGGCAACCTGCAATTCTGGCGCCTAACTCAGTATCAAATAGCTTTTTAGGCTTTAGGCCAATCTCTAATAAGCAGGCGAGATCTTGAGTACTGGCATGGATAACCCATTCATACTCAGAGAAGTTTTGATTAAATAATTGCCACAACTTTGAATCTTTAAGTGGAATTGGATCAATCAGATGCAGCCCACCATTTTTGCGGTAGATCTGAATTAAATACGCGCGCTGGCTGTATTTATACCCAGATGCCCGCTCGGCATCAACTGCAATTGGACCATCTCCTTTTGCCAGATCAGTGATTACTTGCGCAAAGCCAGCTTCATCATCAACGATTTTAGGAGTGCCATGACGGGGTGCAAGAAGTGGGGTGAGCATTGATTAAAAACTTCTAATTTTTGCCAGCGATGGAGGTAACAC
>SXRC01000038.1 GCA_005793655.1 Actinomycetota bacterium | reverse complement strand
GGCGCCGATGTTGCAGCATCTATTTCAGGTGCAATTGGTGCGATGAGTGGACCATTACATGGGGGTGCTCCTGCTCGAGTTCTCAACATGATTGAAGCGGTAGAAAAAACAGGTAATGCCGAACAATATGTAAAATCAATTTTAGATAAAGGTGAGCGCTTAATGGGATTTGGTCACCGGGTTTATCGAGCAGAGGATCCACGCGCTCGCACCTTACGTCGTACTGCAAAAGAATTAAATGCACCAAGATATGAGGTGGCATTAGCACTTGAAAAGGCAGCTTTAGCTGAATTAAAAGCGCGCCAACCAGATCGAGTATTAGAAACTAATGTTGAGTTTTGGGCAGCCATAATTTTAGATTTTGCTCAAGTTCCTGCCAACTTGTTTACATCAATGTTTACTGCGGCAAGAACTGCCGGCTGGTCAGCACACATCTTGGAACAAAAGCGAACTGGTCGAATTATTCGACCATCAGCTAGGTATGTAGGGCATGGGCCGCGTAAGCCTCAGGATGTTACAGGTTGGGATGAGAGTGTGGAGTCACTGCACGCCTAAGATTATCCAATGACTAGCAGATCAATTATTTGGTTTCGGCGAGACTTAAGAATAAATGATAATCCAGCGTTGCTTGCTGCTTTAGCAGAAAGTGATGAGATTGTTCCAGTTTTCATCTTAGATCCAACCTTAATAACCACTGCAGGCAGCAAGCGTCTGGCGTATCTTGGCCAATCACTTCACCACCTAGATGATTCACTTGATAAAAAACTACATGTAATTGCTGGGGATCAAATAACTGTATTAAAAGATTTAATGAAAAGATATAGTGCCCGTTCAGTTCATATCTCCGCAGAGTATGAACCATATGGTGCTAATCGGGATAACAAAATAGAAGAATCTGGAATTAAATTAGTTAGAACTGGTTCACCTTATGCGGTGGCACCTGGTCGAGTGCGAAAACCAAGTGATGCAACGCCCTATCGGGTTTACACACCTTTCTACAAAGCATGGTGTGCTCACGGTTGGCGCAAACCAGCGGGTTCTCCAAAGATAATTAATGCAGTTAAACCAGCAGGTGATGATCGCAATTTTCCAGATTGGAAATTGCCAACAGGTACAAAAATTACAGCAGCTGGTGAGCAAGCAGCAATTGAAAGATTTAAATACTTTCAAAAAAATGGATTAGCTGAGTATGACCAGGCAAGAAATATTGCGGGTATCGATGGCACTAGCAAAATGAGTGCTCATCTAAAGTGGGGGGAGATTCACCCCAGAACATTGTTAGCACCATTGGGTGAAAGTAAGGCACATGATGTTTTTCGAAAAGAAATTGCTTGGCGAGAGTTTTATGCTGATGTGTTGTTTCATAATCAACACACAGAAACAGATTATTACGCACCACAGTTTGCAAAGATGCGATATGACAAACCAGGTGAACAATTTAAAGCTTGGTGTGAGGGAAAAACAGGTTACCCATTTGTTGATGCTGCAATGAGGCAAATGTTGATTGAAGGATGGATGCACAACCGAACACGAATGGTGGTGGCATCTTTTCTAGTTAAAGATTTACACCTAGAGTGGCAATTAGGTGAAAGGTTTTTCCGAGAGCACTTAATTGATTACGATGTTGCCTCTAATGCGCATGGCTGGCAATGGACAGCAGGATGCGGTACAGATGCATCCCCTTACTATCGAATATTTAATCCTGTAGAGCAGGGAAAGCGATTTGATGAATCAGGTGATTATGTTCGAAAGTATGTACCTGAACTAGCGCATATAAAAGGTATTGAAATACATGAACCTTGGGAACATCCTGATGGATATAGCAAGGGGTATGTAAAACCTCTTGTTGATCATAAGGCCGAAAGAATTGAGTCACTCACTCGGCTTGAAGAGATAAAAGTTAAAAAGCCGGTTTATCCAAAGGGATAAAATGAATAAATATGATGTGATAATTATTGGCGCAGGCCATAATGGCCTTGTCGCTGCATCTTATTTAGCAAAAGCTGGCAAAAAAGTTTTAATGCTTGAAGCAAATAATGAGGTTGGTGGTGCTGCAACTTCTGAGAAAGTTTTTGCAGGTGTAGATGCCCGGTTATCACGGTACTCGTATTTGGTTTCTTTACTGCCTGATCAAATTCTTTTAGATCTAGATTTAAAGTTTGAAACTATCTCGCGCAAAGTATCCTCCTATACGCCTTATCTGAAAAATGGCATACAAGCAGGTTTATTAGTGAACAGAGTTTGGGATCAATCAAATGTTGATTCTTTTAAATCCCTCACCAATTCAGAGACGGAGAGTAAGGCTTGGTATAAGTTTTATGATCAGGTCAGTAAATTTGCCAAGGTAGTATCACCCACCTTACTTAAGCCACTACCAACAAACAGTGAGCTAAAAAATAAGCTGGCCTATGATCAAATTTGGCAGATGCTAATTGAACAATCCCTTGGAAAAACACTTGATGAGAGATTTGAAGATGATTTAGTAAAAGGTGTAATTCTTACCGATGGCTTGATAGGTACTTTTTCATCCGCTTATGAAATGCAAACAAATATATGTTTTATCTATCATTTAATTGGTAATGGCAGTGGAGAGTGGAAGGTGCCAAAAGGAGGAATGGGGGCGCTAGTTTTAGAGTTACACAAAAAAGCTAAATCACTTGGGGTTGATATCAAAGTTAACTCAAAGGTTGAATCAGTAAGTGCGACAGATTTACAAGTTGATATTGAATTAGAAAGTGGTGAAAAATTCTCGGCTGACTATCTGCTTTCAAATGCTGCGCCACAGGTGCTGGCACAACTAATGGGGCAGGTGAAACCTAAATCCTTGGAAGGCTCACAGATTAAAATTAATATGGTGCTTAAAAGCTTGCCCAAATTTAAGTCTGGAATTGATGCCAAAGATGCCTTTGTCGGAACATTGCATATAAATGAGAGTTTTACCCAATTAGAAAAGGCCTACCGCGATGCAAAATCTGGGCTCTTTCCAAATGAGCTACCGCTAGAAATGTATTGCCACACTCTGACTGATAGCTCAATTCTTTCTGATGACTTGCATCGAAAGGGTTATCACACATTAACCATCTTTGGCATTCACACCCCAGCACACTTGTTTGATAAGCAGCCAAATGAGGTAAAAGAGGTTGCTAAAGAAGGTGCGCTATCTGCCTTAAATCAATACTTAGAATCACCGATTGAAAACCATTTGGCTACGGATTCAAAGGGTAATTTATGTATTGAGATTAAATCCCCACTTGATTTAGAGCAAGAGTTAGCACTGCCACGGGGCAATATATTTCAAAAAGATTTATCTTTTCCATTTAAAGATGATGATTCCAAACTGGTTTGGGGAGTAGAAACAAATCATCCCAGAGTCTTTTTGTGTGGCGCAGGTGCAATTAGGGGTGGTGGCGTAAGTGGTATTTCAGGGCACAACGCTGCAATGGCAGTTTTAGAATTAAATTAGAAAGTTAGAAAATTGCCAAGGATCACTCTCGTCATACTGGCGATTATTCCATCCCTTAAATAAATCATTACGATGCATAAGCGGATCCCAATCTGCAGCAGCAGAGTGATAACCGCCCCAGTATTTTTCTGCATAACCTAAAACCTCTTGCCAAGGAAGATCATCTGGCACCTTGTAGCCAGAGTTTGGAT
>SXRC01000037.1 GCA_005793655.1 Actinomycetota bacterium | reverse complement strand
CCGCGGTCTGCAGTAATGATTAATACCGCAGCTCGTTTGGGATTAGCAGAGGCAGTAGTTAATGGATGGTTGGTGCTGGATAAGGATGCAACAGCTGAGACAGCCCGAGTTAACTCGTTGGCATAAGGAGATGAGGCGGCAACTTTTTGTTGTGCCTTAACAATTCGAGAAGCTGAGATTAACTCCATCGCCTTGGTTATCTTCTTAGTCGCCTTTACCGAACGCATTCTGCGTCGATAAATTCGAAGTTGGGCACCCATTTATGTAGCTCTCTTTTCTTATCGCTTTATCGCCGGAACTTGACGAGTGATTTGTTCATTATCAACACCTTCTAAGGCATCTGATTTTTTCTCATTAACAGCTGGTGCAACAGATGACTTAAATTGAGTTTTAAATGTGGTAATCGCATCTTCCAATGATTTAACCGTGTCATCGGTTAATTCACGAGTAGTTGAAATTACATCAAAGATTTCCTTGCGCTCTCTGGCAACGAAATCTAAGAACTCAGATTCAAATCGACGAATATCAACAACTGGAACTGAATCTAACTTTCCAGTGGTTCCAGCCCAGATAGATGCGACTTGGCGTTCTACTGAAAATGGTGAGTACTGGCCTTGCTTTAATAACTCAACCATTCGTGCACCTCGCTCAAGCTGTGCTTTGGAGGCAGCATCCAGATCTGAACCAAAAGCTGCGAAAGCTTCAAGCTCTCGGTATTGAGCAAGATCTAGGCGAAGGCGTCCGGCAATCTTTTTAATCGCCTTTGTTTGTGCAGATCCACCAACACGAGATACTGAAATACCAACGTTAATTGCTGGGCGAACACCTGCGTTAAACAAATCAGTCTCAAGGAAGCACTGACCATCGGTAATAGAGATAACGTTGGTAGGAATAAAGGCTGAAACGTCATTTCCTTTAGTTTCAATGATTGGCAAACCAGTCATAGAGCCGCCGCCTAACTCATCAGATAATTTGGCGCATCGCTCTAATAGCCGTGAGTGTAAATAGAAAACATCGCCAGGATATGCCTCGCGGCCCGGTGGGCGCCTTAGCAACAGCGATACTGAACGATAAGCCTCTGCTTGCTTGGACAGGTCATCAAAAATAATTAAAACATGTTGGCCCTTATACATCCAGTGCTGACCAATTGATGAACCGGTATAGGGAGCAAGGTATTTAAATCCTGCTGGATCAGATGCGGGAGCTGCCACAATTGTTGTGTAAGCCATAGCACCTGCTGCTTCAAGTGAGCCTTTTACCGAGGCGATAGTTGAACCTTTTTGTCCAATAGCAACATAAATACATTTAACCTGCTTCTTTGGATCCCCACTCTTCCAGTTCTCCAATTGGTTAATAATTGTGTCAACTGCAATCGCAGTTTTACCTGTCTGACGATCGCCAATAATTAATTGGCGCTGACCACGGCCGATCGCAGTCATCGCATCAATTGCTTTAATGCCGGTTTGCATTGGCTCTTTAACTGGTTGTCTTTGCACTACAGATGGTGCTTGAATTTCAAGGGCGCGAGTTGTTTCAGCTTTTATTTCACCCTTGCCATCAATTGGCCTGCCTAATGCATCAACTACTCGACCTAAGAAGCCATCACCAACTGGAACAGAGAGAATTTCACCAGTTCGACGAACTGGTGTTCCCTCTTCAATTCCAGTGAACTCACCTAAAATAACTACACCGATTTCGCGAACATCTAAGTTCAGCGCTAGTCCTAATGTGCCATTTTCAAACTTTAATAATTCATTTGTCATGGTAGATGGCAGACCAGAGACGCGAGCGATGCCATCACCTGCCTCAGTTACTGAGCCAATTTCATCCTTTACTGCAGCACCTGGTTTATATGCAGCGACATGTTTAGCCAGTGCATCCCGAATCTCTTCGGGGCGGATAGTAACTTCGGCCATCTTGATCTTCCTTCTCTATTCAAATAACAGATACTTATCGCATCTGTTAAATCTAACTTACGAGCGCTCTGCCCGCTTCTGCTAAACGATTTACAATGGTGCCATCTATAACATCATCGGCATATCTAATTGACATACCACCTAAAACCTTTGAATCAATCTCTAAATTTATATGTACTTCTCTACCCATTTGTTTAGATAATGCAGAAAGTAATTTGCTTAATTGCGCATCACTTAACTCAACCGCACTTTTTACATGAGCAACTAATCGATCCTTGCGCGCTGCTACATAATGTGAGTAAGCGGCGAGGGTGGCATCAATACTTCTGCCCCGACGTGTGATGACCCTGCGCAGTAATTCAACTGTTGAATTGGCGTACTTGCCTTTCACCAAAGCCTCTAATAATGAGAGCTTATTGGCATCGGTATCAACTGAGGTATTAAGTGCTTGGCGCAACCCTGGATTGGCTTTTAGTATTCGAGCAAAATCAAATAACTGATTCTCAAGTTTTTCTAGCTCATTATTCTTTTCAGCTGCTGCCGTTGCTGCCTCCACCGCTAAGTTTTCAACTGCATCGGCAATCTCACCTGGACTAGACCAACGTAGTGATGCTGCTTGCGCAAGCAAAGCTTGGGTAGGGGCTGTGATATTTTTACCATAAAGATTTGAAATCAATTCTGACTTAGCCGCTGAATCTCGTGCGCTATCAGTTAAAGCCCGACGAAGTCCTATCGAGGAGGTCAGGGATGAAAGAATAATAAATAGATCATTAGCCAAGGTGGCAGCCGCTGTTGCTGATTGGGTGTTCACCAAATCAGTTAAAGCTTTGCGCAGAGTTAATACTGAGGCTCTGCTTGAGCCGCCTAAAACCTTCATTATTTACTCTTCTCCAGATCTGCAATAAAGCGGTCAACAATTCGAGATTGACGGACCTGGTCATCTAATACTTCTCCGACAATCTTCCCAGCTAACTCAGTTGCAAGTGCGCCAACCTCATTACGAAGTGAGGTCACTGCTTGCTGACGCTCAGCTTCAATTGCAGCTGTTGCAGCCGCAGTAATTCGCCCCGCTTCTTCTGCTGCTTTACTTCGCAAATCTTCGATAATTGCAGCACCTTGCACCCTGGCATCCTCACGGATTTTTTGTGCTTCACTGCGTGCCTCGTTTAATTGGTTTGTGTACTGCGCAAGTGCGCGCTCTGCTTCTATCTGAGCACGCTCAGCTTTTTCCATACCACCTTGAATTGCTTCGGTGCGAGCTGTAAATGCTTTTTCAAACATTGGAACAACTTTGGAACGCAGAACTAGAAACAATAAAGAGAATGCAATAAAACCAACAATTAATTCTGCAGTATGCGGAATTAATGGGTTAGCACCCTCTACTGCTGCCCAGTTACTAAAATTCTTTGAAGACATTACTTATCAATCCTTAGTTTTATTAGAGAACGAAAGCTAGTACTAGACCAAAGAGCGCTAGCGCTTCTGCTAGAGCAAAGCCTAGAAATGCGATCGGCTGCAGAACTGAACGTGCCTCAGGTTGGCGTGCAACACCGCTGATGTAAGCAGCGAAGATCATGCCAGTTGCGATTGCAGGTCCGATTGCAGATAGGCCATAACCGACCAGGTTGAGTGTGCCTGTCATTTTCTTTTCCTTCTTTCTTAGTTGGTGGTTTCGTTTATTTTTTTTCTTTTAGTGCTCATCCGCTAACGCACCCGCAATATAGAGGGCGGTCAACAGAGTAAAGATATATGCCTGCAGGCACTGAACCATAAATTCGAAGAAGGTCAGCGCAATTCCGAAGGCAAAAGCAAATGGTGATACTAATTTCAAGCCAATTACCCCCTGCAGTAGGTGTTCTCCGCCCAGGATGAAAACTAGGAGCAGTAGGTGGCCAGCAAACATATTTGCAAATAACCGCAGTGAAAGGGTTAGCGGCCTGACCAAGAAGTAGGTAGCCACTTCAATTGGTGTAAGCAAAATATAGACCGGCTTTGGAACTCCTGGCATAAACATAATTTCTTTTAGATAGGCAATTAATCCTTTATGTTTAATTGCTACATAATGGAAAATAACAAAGGTAAACATTGCTAATACATAAGGAAAGCTAACTCTAGACATTGTTGGAAACTGTAGAAATGGAATAATTCCAAATAAATTATTAGTCAAGATGAAAGTAAAGAGTGTGAATAGGTATGGCACAAATCGCATGAATTCATGACCGATTACATCTCTAGCCAGATCATTTCTAACAAAGCCATAAACGGATTCACCCGCAAATTGCAGTTTTGATGGAACTATTGCAGCTTTTCTTGAAGCAAGAATAAAAAATACTGAAATTAAAATTACGGAGAAGAAAACTAAAAAGACTGGTTTGGTGGTAAATGGGTTGTCAGCAAAAACTGGTGGTAATTCAAAGTCGGCTGTACTCGGTGGCTTGAAGCCATCCTCACTTGCTAACCGTACGCCCACGTAAATCTCCAAAATGTTAATCACTTAACCTGCAGGGTATTTCTTGCCACTTCAAATTCTGCTCTAGCCATTTGGGGATTACGGCTACGGGCGAAACCCTATTAGGTAAATTAGATTAATGTGAAATTTATCCAGGCTAAAATCCCAGACCTTGCGGGTTTAGTGATCTTAATCCCGCCCAAAGCGCAGCCAGACTAAATATATGGATGAGCCAGCACCTAGCAACATCCCCACCAACACCAGATAGGTAGTTCCCAGCCATCTATCTAAGCCCCAGCCAATCCCACCCCAAATCATCAGTCCAGATAGCAGGTAGCCAACAATCGACCACAACGCATTTTCTTCATTTTGAGAATTATTTATATCGTCGTTGTTAGATTTTGATCTACTCATTACTTTCTTCCTTCCCACTTGGTAGCGGTAATTGAGCTCGCAACTTTAAGAAGCTAGAAATTTCACCAGATAACCACGCCATGGTAATCAAAATAGCGCAAATGGCAAAACTGCCTCGGTCAACTGTACTTCGATCTGTGTATTTTGTTACCAAAAATAGGAAAACTCCCATCAATATCACTTTGGCAAAATAGGAGAACATTGCAAGTGCCATAGTAATCATTGGATCTAAATCACGAGAGATTCGTGCAACTAAAAGGTGTATGCTAAAAAATATCAGCACCGTAAAAGATGCCAATACCGCACCAACTAAACCAGATTTTCCCTTAATAAATCCAATAACAATTATTAGAATAATTGCAGTAATTGATGCTGGGACAATTGCCCCTTTCCAAAGTTTGGTATCGCTCATACTAAGTTTTTTCTCTAACCCTAAATCTACTAATTACCCAAGTTGATAACATAAATATTCCTACTCCAGATAAAATTGCAACCCAAAGTGGAATAAATGCAGCTAACACAGTGGGTAGTGCGAACATGCCAGTCCAAAGGTATAAAACAATTGTGGCTCGTTGCTGCGTTAATCCAAATCGCATTATTCGGTGATGTAGATGTTCACGGTCAGCCGTAAAGGGTGAGCGACCAGCTTTAATTCTTCGTAGTATTGCCATTACAAAATCAAGCAATGGAATCGCAAGAATTGTAAAAGGTAGCATCAACGGCAGTAATGCAGTTCCACTATTCCCTTCAGTAATTGCTGATGCATCAACCTGACCAGTTAGGGTGATAGCAGATGCACTGATTAGTAATCCTAAAAACATGGCGCCAGAATCTCCCATAAATATTTGTGCTGGATGAAAATTATGAGGCAAAAAGCCAAGACACAGGCCGATAACCACCGCAGTAATAAGTGACGGGGCACCTGCGCGATTTAGTCCATTAATTACCGCAAGTAAATAGGAAAATGCAAAGAAAGATGCTGCACAAATCATCACAATTCCAGTGGCCAAGCCATCAAGCCCGTCAACGAAATTAATCGCATTAATTACTACCATGACAAACAAAACAGTAAGTACCTGACCAATATTTGTTGGCAAAGTAGTTATTCCATTTATTGGTAACCATAGTATTTGCACCCCGTATATCAACAATATTCCTGCGGCCAGCGCTTGGCCGGCAAATTTTGTGATTGGGTCTAAATCAAACCGATCATCAATAATGCCAAGAAATAAAATTAAAGTGCCACTCAGAAAAATACCGGTAGCATCACTGCCAAAAGACTTGTGAATTAATGGTAAATAATTAACAATTACCAAGGTAAGCGCCATTGCCAACCACATTGCCAATCCTCCCCAGCGGGGAGTGGGTTGAAGGTGTATATCTCGGGCGCGGATTTCAGTTACCGCCCCAGCCTTAATCGCAAGATCTCTTACGATCGGAGTAATTAAATAAGTGATTAGTGCTGCAAGTAATATGGTTACTAAATACTCACGCATTGCTTTGGGTGATTAGTTTTTTAGTTCAGGATAGACCGGGAATTGATTAGTTAATTGGTGAACTTCAGCTCTAATTGCCTTAGCTTTGACTTCATTCTCACCCTCTTTTATAGCTCGTGCAATCAATGATGCGATTTGTTTCATTTCATTTTTGCCCATACCTTGAGTTGTAGTTGCCGCTGTTCCAACTCTTATGCCGCTGGTAACTGTTGGGGTTTGTGGATCATATGGAATGGCATTTTTATTAAGGGTAATACCAGATAGCCCACATCTTTCATCAGCAACTTTGCCAGTTACACCTGTAGAACGAATATCAATTAAGGCAAGATGAGTTTGAGTGCCACCAGAGACCGCACGCATTCCCTCATTTTCTAAACTCTTCGCAAGCTCTTGGCAATTTTCAATCACTTTTTTGGCATAACTTTGATATTCAGCTGTTGCACACTCTTTTAAAACTATTGCCTTGCCAGCAACTGCGCTCATAATCGGCCCACCTTGCATGCCCGGAAATATTGCTTTATCAATGGCAGCTGCATGCTTGTCTTTCGACAAAATCATGCCACCTCTTGGACCGCGAAGTACCTTGTGGGTTGTAAATGAGACCACATCTGCATATGGCACAGGCGATGGAATCGCTTTACCGGCAACTAAGCCAATAAAGTGAGCAGCATCCACCCACATAATTGCACCAACTTCATCACAAATCTGCCGAACTTTTTCAAAATCAATCAAGCTGGGATAAGCGGTGGCACCTGAACAAATCATTTTTGGTTTGTGCTCGAGTGCAAGATCTCGCAATTGATCGTAATCGATTAATTCATTATCTTGACGAACGCCATATGAAACAGCATTGAACCACTTACCAGAAAAATTTACCTTTGAACCATGGGTTAAATGGCCACCATGTGGCAACGACATTGCCAAAATTGTGTCACCTGGCTTAGTGAATGCTTGATAAATAGCAACATTGGCACTTGCTCCTGAATGCGGTTGTAGATTTGCATGCTCTGCGCCAAACAATTTTTTTGCACGATCAATTCCAATTATTTCAACCTTATCCACCTCTTCACAGCCACCGTAATATCGCTTGCCTGGGTATCCCTCAGCATATTTATTTGAAAGTGTTGAGCCCATTGCTGCAAGTACTGCTGATGAAGTGAAATTTTCACTAGCAATTAACTGCACATCTTGGCGCTGACGGACAAGCTCTGAAATTACAACTGCAGCGATCTCAGGATCCTGTTTTTCTAATGAATTAAAATCTGGCCCATAGTACTTTTCAAAGCGGGACATATGCTAAGCCTAAAGGTTTGAGGTAGAAATTGTTGGAATCAGTGGCAGTAATTGCTCAATACCTATCGCACCTATTCGCTTAAGTGTGATCTCTTTCTCAGAAAACTCTAGCCAGGTAGATAGTTCGCCTTTGTTTAAGGCACCCTCATTAAACACTGCGCTGATATCACTTTCATAAACTGGCAGATTAGCTAAATCTAAAATTGTTTCAGAGCCAATTAATGCAGCTGAAGAAATTGCAAGTGGTCCTGACTGCTGCAAAATAGCATTTATAAATTTTCGATTGGGTACACGGATATTCACTTTTCCTAATCGTCTCTCATCCCCTAGATTCCAAGTCAGGCCAGGTTGCGATCTTACGGTGACTGAAAGCAATCCAGGCCAAAATTTGTCTAATATCTCCTGTTGTTGAATAGTTAATGTGGGGGTAATTCCTAATGCAACTTTGCTTTCTGCAATAAAAACTTGCAAAGCCACACCACTGGGATTTCCTCTTAAAATGTGAATAGCAGCAACTGCCTCTTGATCAAAGGCATTTGCAAGATAGACATAACCATGCTCAGCCGCTGCCACTATGACTTCACCTGCTCTGATAAAACTAAGCGCAGCCTCAAGTGCATCATTAAATTCAACATCTCTTGGATTTTTTAAATCAAACCGCTCGGCCATTTCGTTCCTATCGCCTGATTGCGCTGGTAAATCTATCGCGACCAGTCAGATCAGCGTGAGTTTGAGCAGGTAGGAAATCTTGAGCCAAGATTTTTCTAATTAGTTCACCCTGCTTTTCGTGATGCTCCATTATGAAGAAGCCGCCAGATTTTAATAAACGCTGTGCTGCTTGGATAAATTGCTGTGGAATCTGCATTCCATCTACTGGACCACCACGCAAAGCAATCACTGGTTCATATTTCTCCACCTCCAGCGGTAACTTTTCATCATCAGGTATGTATGGTGGATTAGCAACAACTAAATCAGCTTTTACCTCAGGAAGTGCGGTGGTGACATCATCAATTACCACCCTGATTGGTAAATCGTATTTTGCTATATTTTTATTTAACCATATTGCAGCTTGTGGTGATTTTTCTACCGCCACCACTGTAACTTTCAGGCCTTTCAATAGTGCCTCTGAGGCAATCGCAATACTTATTGCACCACTTCCAGCGCCTAAATCGATCACACTCTTTGGTAGATCCTTATCCTTTGATGAATTAAGAAAACCAATTACCCAATCAACCATTAGTTCAGTTTCCGGTCTTGGAATTAAAACACCCTCACCTACAGCTAAATCTAAGTATCTAAATGGGGCACTTGCAGTTATGTATTGAACAGGTCTGCCTAACAAGCGCTGTTGAACTAACTCATTGTATTCTGCAGATATTTTTTCTCGCTCATCCGCAGGCAGCTCTATAAGTTGACTGTGGATTTGTTTTCTAGAAACCCCAAGTAAGTGTGCTAGCAATAACTCAGCATCTACTAGTGCAATTTGATTCTTTTCAAATTGCGAAAATGCTGCTCTTAGCAGCTCTTTCAAGAGTTACCTGCTGATAATTTTGCAGTTCTATCTGCATCAATTAGTGATTGAATTACCGCTTCTAAATCTCCATCCATGACTGAATTTAAATTATTTGCCTTGTAATTAACCCTGTGATCACTTAGGCGGTTCTCTGGAAAGTTATAAGTTCTAATTCGCTCACTTCGATCAACAGTTCTCACTTGATTCTTACGTTCTACCGATGCAATTCGATCTGCCTCCTCCTGGGCTGCTGCCAGCATGCGAGCTCTTAAAATGCGAAGGGCTGATTCCTTATTTTGTAGTTGGCTTTTTTCATTTTGACAGGAAACTACTATCCCAGTTGGAATATGGGTAATTCTTACCGCAGAGTCCGTGGTGTTAACGCTTTGACCCCCTGGGCCAGATGAGCGATAAACATCAATTCGTAAATCATTCATATTAATATCAACATCAATCTCTTCAGCCTCTGGAAGTATTAAAACTCCAGCAGCTGAGGTGTGGATTCTCCCCTGTGACTCTGTCTCTGGCACTCGTTGCACTCGATGTACACCACCTTCAAACTTTAATTTTGCGTAAGGAGTCTGTCCAGGTTTAGCAACTCCTTTAGATTTAATCGCAATAGACATATCTTTATAGCCACCCATATCACTAGGAGTGGTATCGATAACCTCCACCTTCCAACCCTGTTTTTCAGCAAAGCGTGAATACATTCGAAATAAATCACCGGCAAAAATCGCAGACTCATCACCGCCGGCGCCAGCTTTGATCTCCATAATCACATCACGATCATCATTAGCATCTCGAGGTAATAGCAGCTCCTCTAAAGTTGCAGCCGCAGCATCCTTGATGCTTTCCAGGCTAGTAAGTTCAGATGCAAAAGCAGAGTCAACCTCTGCTAACTCTTTACCGGCATTCAAATCATCTTCGGCAAGTTTGTATGCCCGATATCCGGCAATCACTGGACCAAGTTGAGCGTAACGTTTACCCAAAGATCTAGCCTTATTTTGATCAGCATGAATTGCAGGATCTGCCATTTGCGCCTCTAAAGATTCATACTCAGCTACTAGCTCATTAACTTTTGCAAACCGTTCCATCGCATCCTCCCTTCATTAATATTTTCTTTGCTCTAATAAAAAAGAGAGCACATCACATCTTTCGATGTCGATGTACTCTCTAGAGTAAAACTACTTAGGGTTGGACTTATTCGCCTTTGCTGCTCGCTCCTGGAACTTGGCAATTCGCCCACCAGTATCAAGAATTCTTTGAGTGCCTGTGTAGAAGGGATGGCTGTAGCTACTTACTTCAACCTCAATAACTGGCACAGTCTGTCCTTGAATTTCAACGGTCTTTAAACCTGGCTTACTAACTAAAGTTGATTTAGTTAAAAAGATGTCGCCGGTGCTGAAATCTCTAAATGCAACCGGACCATACTCTGGATGAATCTCTT
>SXRC01000036.1 GCA_005793655.1 Actinomycetota bacterium | reverse complement strand
TTTTACCCCACCCTTTGGCCGATAAGTAGCTCGTGGTTGAGCTTTAGGAAAATCACCAGTTAATCTAAAGTTTTTTGCCACCATTAATAAAATTAACCTTGCTTCAGCAATCGCAAAGTACTCACCTAAACATTTACGACTGCCACCTCCAAATGGAAAGTAGGAACCACGGGGTAGAGATTTTTCAAAGTTGGCGTCTGCCCAGCGAGCTGGATCCCATTTTTCTGGCTCTGGAAAAAATCTTGCATTTCTATGTGTTACATATTGACTTACTAATACATGAGCACCCTTTGGAATCTTAATGCCATCAATTATGCAATCTTCGGTGGCAATTCTTGGTGCGATCCAGACAGGTGGTGCAAGGCGCATTGTCTCCTGCAAAATAGCTGATGCAACAGGGGATGAATCCTCTAACTCTTGATAGGTAGGTATGCGATTTTCTTTGATCCAACTTGCTGCATCTGCCTCATCTTCTAACTGTTTTCTTACCTCCGGACTTTTTGAAAGGTATGAGAATGCCCAACTCATTACATTGGCAGTTGTTTCATGCCCACTTAAAATTAAAGTTAAAACCTCATCTCGAATATGATCAACTGAGATCTCACCCTTCATCTGAAGCAGAATTCCTAGCAGATCATCATTTTTCTCCTCTTTGCTTTCAATGCGCTTACTGATAATCGCTTCGGCAATTTCAACTAGCCGATCAGATGCCACCTCAAACTCTTTGAAGTACTTAATGCCTGATTTATCAAATCTTTCAAGTCCAGGCAGCATGGTTCTTTCAATTCGGTCAATTGCCACTTCCATAGATTGGGCAATTGCTTTGGTGTATTGATGTGAGTCTAAGCCAAATAAACATCTTGAAACTATCTCAAGGGTGAGTGCCATCATTTCTGGTGCTAGCTCAATGCTTTTTTTATCTTGCCAATCTTGTGTGTGTTCATTTACTAGGTTATGCATAATTGCAACATATGAATCTAAATTGCCGTGATGAAATGGTGGCTGCATCATTCTTCTATGAGCTAGATGAATCGGCTCTTCATTAGTTAATAAACCTTCACCTAGTACTTTGCGCATTCTGGCAAAGCCGACACCTTTAACAAATTTATGTTGCTGAGCAACTGTTACCTCATGAACTGCGGAGGCAGAGAAGAGACCAATGAATAATCTTCTAGATAAAAAGAAAGAGCAACTATCTCCATATTTTTTCTGCATTTTATGCATGAATCTTGGTGTATTAATCATGAATATTGCTGTTATAAAATCTGCAAATATTGGATTTGGACCTGGAAGATTTGAATCACCAAACCAATTTTTTCGTCTTATTGGATCTGGAATTTGCGCATACTCAGATGGCCGTGGGGCAAAGTAAGGCTTAGATGGTGCAATTGTCATGGTTAAACGATAGGCACTTTGATACCCAAAGAGAATGGTTTTTGCTAGGTAATTTGGTTAATTTCTCAAAGGTGAGTTAATCTTGAGCTATGTTAATTACAAGTGCGACCTCTTTACTTAACTCTTCATTGTGCCTGTCAACACTGCTTCTTATCTGCCGCGGCGGGGCCAAGTAACCGGCTCCCCCGTCGCGGAGGTTGGTCGTACCGGTAGACCATATTTAACCGACGAGGAGAAGAAATAAAGTGAGTAACTTTCCAGAACAACGTAAGTCAAAGATGCCGGTATCTCGGTATAGCCCATACAACTCATTTCCAAATAATGGCTCACTACCAGATCGCACCTGGCCAAATAAAACAATGAGTAAGGCACCAAAGTGGTGCTCGGTAGATCTACGCGATGGCAATCAAGCATTAATTGATCCAATGGATGCCAATCGCAAGCTAGCCATGTTTAAGTTGTTAGTGAAGATGGGGTATAAAGAGATTGAGGTTGGCTTTCCAGCTGCTAGCCAAACTGATTTTGATTTTATTCGAAAAATTATTGAAGAAAAATTAATTCCAGATAATGTAGTTATTCAAGTTTTAACTCAAGCAAGAAAGCCGTTAATTGAGTGCACCTTTGAATCAATTAAAGGATCAAAGCAAGCGATTGTGCATCTTTATAACTCAACCTCAACCCTGCAACGACGAGTGGTATTTGGCCAAGATAAAGATGGCATTAAAAAAATCGCCACCGATGGTGCCCAGATCTGTCTTGATCTTGTTAAATCCGTGCCTGGCACATTGGTCTCATTTGAGTACTCACCTGAGTCATACACTGGAACTGAGCTTGAGTTTGCAGTAGAGGTTTGCAATGCGGTGAATGATATTTGGAAACCAACACCTGCTTGGAAAACAATTATGAATCTGCCGGCAACAGTTGAGATGGCAACACCAAATCTTTACGCCGACTCAATTGAGTGGATGCATCGAAACTTAAAGTATCGAGATAGTGTGATTTTAAGTTTGCACCCACATAATGATCGTGGTACTGGAGTAGCAGCTGCTGAGCTTGCGTATTTGGCAGGTGCTGATCGAATTGAAGGAACTCTATTTGGTAATGGTGAGCGAACTGGAAATGTTTGTCTAGTTACCTTAGGGCTCAATCTTTTAAGCCATGGCATTGATCCAATGATTGATTTTTCAGATATTGATGAGATCCGGCGCACCGTTGAATACTGCAACCAGCTACGCGTGCCAGAGCGTCATCCATACGGGGGCGATTTGGTCTTTACTGCATTTTCTGGCTCACACCAAGATGCGATTAAAAAAGGCTTTGATCATATGGAAAATGATGCAAAAGCGGCAGGGGTAGAAAAAGATAAATTCACTTGGGCAGTTCCATATCTGCCAATTGATCCTAAAGATATTGGTCGAACATATGAGGCGGTAATTAGAGTAAATAGCCAATCAGGTAAGGGTGGAGTTTCATATCTGATGAAGCATGAGCATCAATTAGATCTGCCGCGCAGATTACAAATTGAGTTCAGTCAAGTGATTCAATCAAAGACTGATAGTGAAGGTGGAGAGATAACACCGGAGGCTATGTGGCATATATTTGAAGATGAGTATCTTCCTGCGAAAAACAATCAATGGGGTAGATTTAAATTAGCCGCTCTTGCTCAAAGCTCACAGATGGATAAGGATGTTGATCTATCTATTGAGTTACTTGATAAAGGTAAGGCGCAGAAGTTATCTGGCACCGGCAACGGTCCAATTGCAGCATTTGTAGCAATTGTTAATGCCTATGAATCA
>SXRC01000035.1 GCA_005793655.1 Actinomycetota bacterium | reverse complement strand
ATCAAGAGCTGGCGGCTGAGGGATTTTGGCATGGTGGCTCCGGTGTTGTTGTACTCCCCTGTGGTGCTGGGAAAACAATTGTCGGTGCAGCCGCAATGGCACATGCAAAAGCTACGACTTTAATTTTGGTGACTAACACCATTGCAGCAAGACAGTGGCGAGAAGAGTTACTAAAACGCACCGATTTGAATGAAGATGATATTGGTGAGTACAGCGGTGCTAAAAAAGAAATCCGGCCAGTAACAATTGCTACCTACCAAGTAATGACTACTCGTAAAAATGGTGTTTATGCGCACCTTGATTTATTTGATGCAATCGACTGGGGTTTAATTATTTATGATGAGGTTCACCTATTACCTGCGCCTATCTTTAGGTTTACCGCAGATATTCAATCTCGTCGCAGACTTGGCTTAACCGCAACATTGGTCCGCGAAGATGGCATGGAGGGTGAGGTTTTCTCACTCATTGGCCCAAAAAGATTTGATGTGCCGTGGAAGGAAATTGAAGCGCAAGGCTATATTGCACCCGCTGATTGTGTTGAGGTGAGAATTACTTTAACCGATGAAGAGCGATTGAATTATGCAACCGCTGAGCAAGAAGATCGGTATCGTTTTTGTTCAACCTCACAAACTAAAAAAGCAGTTGCAGTAGCACTAGCTAAGCAACACGCAAATGATCAAGTTTTGGTAATTGGGCAATACATAGATCAATTAGACCAGCTCTCAGAAACTTTAGGAGTACCAGTCATTAAGGGTGATACACCGGTAAAGGAGCGGGAAAGACTTTATGCGCTATTTCGTTCAGGTGAAATAAAATGTTTAGTAGTTTCAAAAGTGGCTAACTTTTCTATCGACTTACCTGAGGCAACAATTGCTATCCAAGTCTCTGGCACATTCGGATCTCGCCAAGAAGAGGCACAGCGCTTAGGACGAATTCTTAGACCCAAGGCGGATGGCAGGGGAGCTAGGTTTTACTCTTTAGTTGCACGCGACACTATTGATCAAGATTTTGCACAAAATCGTCAACGCTTTTTAGCTGAACAAGGGTATGCATACCGAATAATTGATGCTGATGAGGTGATGAAGAAAAATTAAGTATTGATATCTTTTATAAATCGTTCTAAGTCTACCCGCCAATAATCATGAATTTTTTCATCAATAAAAATAACTGGTACTTGTTCACCATACTTTTCTTCTAAATCATGGATACGATCAATCAGTTTTATCTCAACCTGAAAATTTTTTTCATTCCTGACTGAGTTAATCTGGTCAATGGCTATTTCACATAAATGGCAACCAGTTCGAGAGTAGATGAGTACTTTTTTCATAATTTCAAAGTTTTCCCAAAGACAGGGCGGAGGATAAAGCGATCAGTATGTATTTTTGCTGAATAATTACTGAAAAATTAACCTTTGGCACAAACCAATCATGGCAGACTGTTAGCCTTCACTCTGTGCGCTTAAAATCTTTTTTTATCTCCGTAGGGTTGATAGCTTCCTTTCTTGTTGGCCCAATATCGATAAATTCTGCCAATTCTCTCCAAATGAAGGTTGCACCTGCTAAATGGGGTCACATCTACGCCAGTGGAAAAACCGCATCCATTCAATCAACTCCTAGGCCAATAAGTGCAAATCTTGAGAAGAAAAGTAGATTTGTAATAAATTTTAATAGTGTTCCTGAAAATGTAAAGATTCCAATCCAAGCTGCAGTAGATGTTTGGTCTGAAAACTTTTCTTCTACTGTTCCCATAAATATAAATATAAACTGGGGAAGATCTACCAGTTACTCGGTATTGGCTTCGGCTAGTGCGAAAAAGAACTTCGCAAATTTTATTGGCGCACCTGATAAAACCCTTTACTATCCATCTGCATTAGCAAATGCATTGTCCGGAAAAGATCTTGACCCTAATGCTGCTGAGATGGAAATTACAATTAACTCCAGCGCTCCGTGGTATTACGGAATTGATGGTAATTGTCCTGCTAGAAGTTATGACTTAGTTTCCGTAATCTTGCATGAGATGGCTCATGGTCTTGGGTTTATTTCTGGTACCTACTATGACGAGTTCTCTGGTTTTGGCAGAGTTGATCAGCCAACTCCTTTTGATGCTTATGCTCAACTTCCGGATGGTAGACGTCTAGCAGACATGCCCTCACCTTCACTGGAAACTGGGAAAGCAATGACCACAAATTTAGTTTGGTCAGGTGATATGGCTACAAAAGAAAATAATGGTGTGAAACCAAAACTCTATACACCCACCGCCTATGAGGCAGGATCTTCGGTGGCACATTTAGATGAAGCGACATTTTCAAGATCTGGCAATAATGCAGTGATGACACCCAACCTAGATTCTGGAGAGGTGTTTCATTTACCAGGCTCGCTGTTGCTTGCAATGTTTGAGGATATGAAGCTAAAGCCACCAGCTGGAGTTGCTGCCGGTACACCACAGCCGCCACAAAATGTGAAAGCAATAATTAGTGACAAGAGTGTAATTATTCAATTTGATCCACCGTTAAATTTTCGTGAAGCTCAGGTGTCAAATTATGAAGTAAAAAACATTCAAACTGGTGATATTTTAAATATCAAAGAGAGTCCAGCAATTTTCACTGGCTTAAAAAATAGCAGTAGATACACCTTCTCGGTTTCGGCAACAAACTCGTTAGGCACCTCCAATTCCGTCAATACCAACGCGGTTATGCCAGAGGCGAGTTGGAAAACTACAATTATTGATAATGCAGCAGATGCCAAGCATTTAGCCACTGCGACATATGCTGGTAAGCCAGTTATTGCATATAGTGATAGCAAAAACGGTGATCTAAAGCTTGCCACCTTCTCTGGCAACAAGTGGAGTGTTAAAACTGTTGATGGAAATTCAACCACACTCAATAAAACAACAAATGATGTATCTGGCTATATATCTATGTGCACATCTGTCTCTGGAAGAAATAGCTATTTACATGTTTTTTACGCAGATCTTAAAGATAAGGACCTTCGGTATGCCTTATACGATGGTAAAGATTGGTACTATGAAATAGTTGATGGTGATGCACCTGCAATTCAAGATTACAAAGAGTTTCCCAGAGTTCGTGGCGGTTCAGATGTCAGCGTTTCTAGCGCTTGCGCAGTAAATACTTCGGGGGTGCAGGTTTTCTACCGTGATGAATCCCAAGGAATATTACTTGGGGCGGTAAAAGATGGTAATGAATGGCGTTATGAAATAGTAGATGGTGATAAAGACACTGAGGGTAGAACCACTGGTGATGTCGCATTTCACTTAAAATCAGTAACGGTAGGCAAAAAAATTCACTTACTTTTTGATTCAGTTCGTGGATTTGATCTTGAAAGAAATGTAACTAGAGGCGAGATCAGATACGCCACTAGAAGTAGCGCATTTGTTGAGGATTGGGTTTATAAGACATTAGATACACCTGCAGAAGGTGTGGCAGTGGCTGGGTATGACGTGGCAATATTTAATAGCGCTAGGGGTGTAAATCTAAGTTGGTTTACTGGTAGTGGTGTCTCTTTCCCTAATCCAAATCAAATTCGATATCAAACTCTTCCAGCAACAAAATTTACTGATGTAACCACTTCAGATTATGGAATACCTAACTCACCAGTTGCCATTGATGAAAAAAACATCATGTTTGGTTGCCAGCTAAGATTATGCTCACTGAATAAAACTAACCGCTCAGCCTTATTAATTTCTAAAGGAACTGTCCAAGCTGGATCACAAAGTAGTTGGATTACTTTAAATAAAGTCAGATACGCCGTTGCTGGCGTATCTGGAAAATTAACTCTTTTAAAGCCTTAGTAGATTTTTTACTTAGCGTTACGGCGCTGAATTCTAGTTCGCTTAAGAAGTTTTTTGTGCTTCTTCTTAGCCATCCGCTTGCGACGCTTTTTTATTACTGAACCCATTTTACTCCTTTAGAGATATTAACGATAAGCCAAGATTACTAGTTAACGACAACTAAACCAAAAGCCACACCCGAGTCGGTGATTACAACTGTGCCAATTTCATTGTTTACAGCAAGTGCAACCGCTGGTGAGGTGAGTATGTGAGAGGAGATTACTTCACCTTTTTTCCCAAACTCGATTAAGACAGGAGTTGGCGATTTTGGTTTCCATGCTGGTACACCTTTAATTACACCACTTGAAGTGTATGTCGCCCAAGAGGTACTGCCATTTGCAACTAAAGCTGATGACTTAGCTAAGTAGCGGACATTCCAAACTGGTTTACCTAATGCAGAGAACTTTGTAATTGCTGCCTCGGTTTTATTTGAATAGTTAACTCTTCCCCCTTGTAACAAACCAGCATCAATACTTGCCCAGCTTCTGGTGGTGGATTTTAATGTTGCTCGAGCAACTTGTTGCAACACTCCAGATGATGAAATTTTCAGTGTTACAGCATCTACTTTGCTTAGTGGTTTAACTTTTAATAGTAATTCACCACTTGATCCAACAGCGGTAATGCTGCCATCTTTATTACTAATTGCAGAATTTATTTGAGTGGATTTTAATCCAAATTTTGTGATTGGCGCGAATACCCCAGCTTTGCTGGCAGAAAGATAAAAGGCTGCTACCGATGATTTGTCATATATGTTTCCTAAAATAATAAGATTGGTCTCTGTTACTAATATTTTTTTGGGGTAAATAATATTTTCGCCCACATACTCAAATGTGTTAAGTAAATTTCCAGTACTACTAATCTGCCAAATTTTGATTCGATTTAATGGTGTCGATATTGGCACTGTGGGGTTAAGAGTTAGATTATCTGGATTTAAAGCCTTTGCTGGTGGGGCAGTTGGATTAGGTGTTGATAAAACTGAACTTGCACCAGCAACCCAAATACTGCCATCTAAATCAATAGCTAAAGATGTGGCAATTTCATTTGCGGTACTACCCAATCGAACATTCCAAAGTGGTGCACCAAGGGATGAGTAACTTGCGATAAATCCATCACTGGCACCTGCCAGTGATCCATTTATCCAGGCCGAGCTAGGTGATTCTGTTGTACCAGAAATAATAATACTTACTGGAGTTAATGCCACACTACTTACTTGATCTGCTTTTACATAAGCAAGCTCTATTAAAGGCTTAGTATTTTTCATAACTGCTGCATTTACTGAAGTGATACCACAGTTCGAAATTATTACCACTGCAATGAAAAATCTCTTCAAGCCAACTCCTGTGCACGTTTTTTTGCAGCCGTCATGGCATCTGAAATAATTTTCTCTAAGTCTTTGTCGGCAAATACTGCAAGTGCTGCAGCTGTGGTGCCATTAGGACTGGTCACATTTTTCCGCAGTGTTGCTGCATCTAGGCCACTTTCCTGCAACATTGCAGCTGATCCAGTAATGGTTCCAATCGCAAGCTGCGTAGCAATTTCATTTGTTAGACCTAACTGCACACCTGACTTAATCATTGATTCAATGAAATAAAAAAAGTAGGCCGGGCCAGATCCACTAAGTGCGGTTACTGCATCTTGATTTGCCTCAGGGACTTCAACAACTACTCCGCTGGCAGAAAATAACTCTTTTGTTAATTCAAGGTGGGCTGGCTTGGCATTTGATCCGCCAGAGATTGCTGAAACTGCCTTACCAATTTGGGCTGGAGTGTTTGGCATTACTCGTACTACTGGATTGTTTGAACTTAGTTTTTCTTCAATAAATCTAGTAGTTTTTCCAGCAGCAATAGAGATCAATAATGTTTCACTCTTTAAGCTTTTACTTAACTCCACCAAGACATCACCTAGATCTTGTGGTTTTACAGCAAGAAATATAACCTCACAGTTTTGCCCAATTTGTGAGATGCTCTGTTTTACTACCTTATAAGTAGCGGTGATCTGGTCAGCTTTTTCCTGACTCTTATCAGCTATGCATATTTGATTTGCTGGCAATGCTGCAGCGAGCAGACTCTTAATGATGGAAGAGCCCATTACGCCAACACCGATAAAACCAATGCATTTATTTGTAAGAGCTGCCTTCATACTTCAAGCCTACCCAATTAGTCACAATCCTCTCTTAACCCTTAAACTTCCACCTTATGGCCACGAAAAAAAGAGTGAAATATAAGTTATCTAAGAATGAGGTCACACCTAATTTCACTCGAGACTGGGTTGAGTTTGAGAACCCAGGAAATTTGGAGGAAATATTTAAGTGTGATTTAACCTGGCTCACCTCTTACTGGCAGTGCATTTATGGCAACGGCTGCTGTGGAATTGATAAGGAAAAACCTAATGCTGGGTGTTGTTCAGATGGTGCTTACTACACCAGTAAAGAGGATGAAACTCGGGTATTAAAGGCAGCGAAGAGGTTAAAAAAATCTGATTGGCAATTTTATGATCAAGCAAGGCCTAAAAAATCTGGTGGAAAGTTGAATATTTCTGAAATTGGCTTAGACAAAGATCGTAAAACTAGAAAAACAAAGGGAAGT
>SXRC01000034.1 GCA_005793655.1 Actinomycetota bacterium | reverse complement strand
CGGTAATAAATCATCGCAGCACAAAGTTATTGGTAATGGGTAGGGCAGGAAGTGGAAAAACTTCAACCTTAATTTCAGCAATCACAAATCGAATTGGCAATGGGGAAGATCCAAACTCAATCTTAGCTATTACCTATGGCCGCGCCAGCGCAAGTAAATTACGTGATCAGATTGCAGCTGCAAATCCCAAAGCCCATACTGTCAATGAGCCGATCGCTAGAACTTTTCACTCACTAGCATTTATGATCTTAAATGATCCAATTAATATTAGCGCGGGTGAAAACAAAAAGTATGTGCTGCTCTCTGGCGCTGAACAAGATGCCCAAATAAGAGAGCTACTTGCACAAGATATTAAGGATCTAAGTAAAACATCTTGGCCAAAGGATTTAATCCCAGCTCTCGCCACCAGAGGATTTGCTAAAGAGCTGCGGGAGTTTATAAACCGAGCAACTGAGCGGGGCAGTTCACCTGATGAGCTGCTGGCTGCTAGTAAAAAGTATCAACAAAAATACTGGCCAGCTATTTGTGATTTCTGGCGCAGATATAAAGCAGTCTCAACTCTTAAAGATCTCACCCCATCAAATTCAATAATCCGCATTGACCCTAGTGAGATTGTGATTGAGGCAGTTGAAAAACTTGAAAGTAATCAGGTCTTGCTTGCGAAGTATCGCAAATTATTTAAAGTCATTTATGTTGATGAGTTTCAAGAGTCAGATAAGGCGCAGCGCAAATTACTGCAGTTATTAAGTGGTGATGAATTAGTTATTTTTGCAGATCCTGATTCTGCAGTTGGCAGATTTCGGGGCGCAGATCCAGAGAATTTGCTTACCGATCTTGAAGATTCTGGGATTAAAAATAAAATTACGCTGCCAATTGTTTATCGAAATATAGTGGAAAAAAATGTTGTAATGCTGGCAAGTGCTAGTGATGAGGCAAATTTTATTGCTCATCAATTCAGGGCGGTGCATTTAAGGGATGGGGTTAATTGGTCTGAGATGGCGGTAATTCTTAGATCACCTGGCGCACAGGTTGCTGCGCTGGCTCGGGCATTTGCAGTTAATTCAATTCCAGTTGAGATAGATGCAGCGGCGTTATCACTAGCTGATAACCCAGCAATAAAGCCAATTATTACTATCGCACAGATTGTTTTAGGACAGCTCAAATTAATTCCAGCAAATTGGGAGCAGATTGAGGAGTTATTAAGAGGTGAGTTTGCTGGAGCGGATGCAATCTCACTGCGTGCCATGCGAATTGCGCTAACTAAGGAGCAAAAAGAGGGTAATCAAAAAAATTCAACCCAGTTAATTCTTGATCACCTAACCACTCCTACCCCAGATCTACCATGGGAACAATTAACTCCACTTAAGCGGATAAATGATTTAATCAAAGAAGTAAAAAAAGATTATGCAAAATCAAAAGATATCTCAGATTTACTTTGGAGCATTTGGAGTCATGCAAAAAATTATGAGGGTGAGCTGCTGCAAACTTATTGGCAACAGCAAGCCATTGCTGGCGGCAGAGTGGGGGCGGTGGCTGATCAAAACTTAGATGCGGTCATTACCTTATTTGAAGTGGCAAGAAGGTTTAGTCAACGGCTTCTTGGTGGCGGTGCAGCTTTATTTATTGACCAGTTGCTGGGTGAGAAAATATTGTCAGATAGCATCACCGCAACTGCGCAAAAAGGTGAAGCGGTTTCGATAATGACTGTGCACTCAGCTAAAGGTTTGCAGTGGCGGTATGTAGCGGCTGCGGGAATGCAGGAGGGCAGTTGGCCCAATCTAAGACAGCGCGGCTCATTGCTAGGCAGTGAGCGACTAGTGGAGATCTTTCGCCATGGAATCAGCAACGCCCAGCAATTAGATGCAATATCTGCTGCTGGATTAGTAGCAGATGAACAAAGATTATTAAATGTTGCCTTATCTCGGGCAACGTCGAAATTATTTATTACTGCAGTCTCACAAGAGGATAATCAACCATCACGGTACTTTGAAAAATTAGCACCAGATGAAATAAAGATTTCAAGTAGGCAACGAGGGATTACGCAACCAGCATTGGTTGCAGAGCTAAGAAGAATGGCCAAGGATGCAACTGGTGAGCAGGCAGAGTTTGTAACCCGCGCACTTAAAACCTTGGCAAGTAATGGCGTAGCGGCAGCAGAGCCAAGAAATTGGGTTGGCATCACACCACCTTCTACCACCTCACCGGTGATTACCGATCAAGAGGTGCTGCGCATATCTCCTAGCTCACTTGAATCCTTTACTGAGTGCGGGCTTAAGTGGCTTCTTGAACAATCAGGTGGCCGGGATGCTGATTCAACCGCGCAGGTTTTAGGAAGTGCAATCCACGTAATTGCGGCGCAATTAAAAGATGATCCCTCCTTATCTCTTGATCAACTTGAATCTAAGCTGAAAGGTGCGTGGAGTTTAATTGATATGAATCGAGGTTGGATTAAAGATTATGAGTATCGCAGGGCATCATTGATGCTCAAGAAGTTTTATGGTTGGAATCTTGAAAACAAAAACAAACTAGTGGCGGTGGAGGAGAAATTTGAGTTCAAATTAGGAAATGCAATAGTTTCTGGTGCGATAGATCGCATTGAATTAACCGCAGATAATAAGTATTACATCGTGGATTTAAAGACTGGCGCCACTGTGATATCTAAGGAGGATGCTCGCACCAATAAGCAGTTACAAACTTATCAATTGGCGGTGGTAAATGATGGATTTAAAAATAAGTTAGATCATCAAGAGGTTGATGGGGCGCAATTAATTTACGTGGGAGATCACAAGGTCAAAAGTGTGCAGGAGCGGGTACAAGAAAAGGTTGATGCCAAGGAGGTTAGTGAGCAGATTTCACAGATTGCCCAAGAAATGAGTAAGAGCTCATTCATCGCCACTATTAATGATCGTTGCCGAAGTTGCGCGGTGAAATCCTCCTGCCCAATTCAACCCAATGGCAGATCGGTGATCACGCCATGATGATTAAATACTCAGCGATTGATATTGCAAAGAAAATTCAATCAGTTGATCCGCAGTTTAAGATGCCAACGGATGAGCAGATACCAATAATTCAATCACCACTTGCCCCGGCGGTAGTAGTTGCAGGCGCCGGCTCTGGAAAAACTGAGACGATGAGCCAACGTGTTTTGTATCTGGTCGCAAACTCAATAATTACTCCAGATCAATTACTTGGCCTTACCTTCACTCGCAAAGCCGCTGGTGAGTTATCCAAGCGAATCAAAACCCGCCTACGCCAATTAAAAAGTGCAAAATTACTACCAGATCATCTTGATGAATCTGGCTTAACTGTTTCCACCTACCACTCCTACGCTGGTCGGGTATTAGCAGAACATGCGATCCGAATTGGCATAGATGCTGAGGTAGATCCAATTGGTGAGGCAGCAGCTTGGCAACTTGCATCACAAGAGGTTGCAAGATTTGCCGGAAATGATCTACCAATTAATGGCTCACCAAATTCAGTAATAAAAGAGGTTATGGATTTATCTACCCAACTGGCTGAAAATGATAAAACAGCTGCGGAGATTACTGAATACACTCAAAAGTTACTATCTGATATTTCACAATTTACTGATAAGCAAACTATTCCAATAATTGAGTTTAAAGAGGAGTTGATGCAGCGGTTGGCAATTTTACCGATTGTGGCAGCCTTTGATCAACGGCGAAGAGATAGTGGCTTGCTCACATTTAATGACCACATGTCTATTGCGGCAAGATTAGTCAAAGAGAGCAAATCAAATTATGACGATGATATTGCAAAGGTTGAAAGAGATAAATACAAGGTTGTTTTATTAGATGAGTACCAAGATACTTCTTTTAATCAGATTCAATTTCTATCTAATTTATTTGGTGATAACCACCCAGTTACTGCAGTTGGCGATCCAAATCAGGCAATCTATGGCTGGCGCAGTGCCAGCTCAGAGACTTTAGATACCTTTTCACAATCATTTAATAGCAAAGCAACTAGGTATGAGCTGCTTACTACTTGGCGAAATGATCACTCAATTTTGGATCTAGCAAATGTAGTGATTGATCAAATTTCATCAACTAGTAAAATTGCAAAATTAAAGGCACGTCCTAATGCTCAAGCCGGTGAGGTTATTTGTGGGATTTATGAGACGCAGATTCAAGAAGGTAAAGAGATTGCGAGCTATTTTTCAAAGTACTGGTTTGATAAAAAACGTGAAGATTTGCCAGCTGATAAAAGATCAACCTTTGCGGTATTAGTTCGAAATCGATCACAAATAGCTGCAATTCAAACTGCTATTAATGAGTTAGGAATTCCAACAGATGTAGTTGGCGTGGGTGGCTTAATTCAAACCCCGGAGGTGGCTGACATTATTGCCTTACTTAAAACTTTGACCATGCCAGATTCTGGTACCGCCTTGATGCGGTTATTAACTGGTCCTTACCTAAATTTAGGTGCAAGAGATTTGATGGCTCTGGGTGGATTTACTAAATCATTTGCTAGAGCAAATGATTACTCAAGAGGTGAGCAATTAAAGCAGGCACTAGAGCAAGATAAAGCGGTAGTGGCAACTGCAGATGAGTTTGTGGCAGGCTCAATTATTGAGTCCCTTGAACAGTTATTAATTTTAACTCCCGTAGAGTTAAAGAAATATCTTAGAACCCCTGATTTTACGCAAGAGGGATTAGCCAGGCTGCGCAAATTTGCACTCTCACTTCGCACCTTGCGCCGCAAATTAAATAGCTCAATCACAGAGGCAATTGTGGAGATAGAGCAGTTTCTATCTTTGGATACTGAAGTTTTGGTAAGAGATGGCTGGCAGCAGGGGCAAAAAAATATTGATCGCTTTCTTGATGAGGCTGCTAGATTTGAAAAAAATGGTGGCAGCTTATTGGGCTTTTTGCAATGGCTAAAGATTGCAGAGGAGGCAGAGGGTGGATTAAAACCAGCAGAGGTTGATGTCAGAAGTGATGTAGTGCAGATATTAACTATCCACGCCGCCAAGGGTGCAGAGTGGGATTATGTAGCAATCCCAGGATTAGCTGAACAAAGTTTCCCAAACTCTGGCAAAAAATCTGATAACTGGATAAGAAATGCTGGCAGTATTCCAGTCAGCATGCGCGGTGATTACCAGCAGTTACCTACAATTAATTTTGCTAATTTTGCCACCAATAAAGAATTAAAAGCTGGCATCGAAAAATTTGGTGATCAATGGAATGATCGTAAAAGTATGGAGGAGATGCGGCTGGCATATGTGGCAATTACTAGAGCCAAGCAAGGATTAATCCTCACCACCTCACACTTTAGAAATGGCGCCAAAATTGTTCCACCAAGTGATTTATTCACTCTATTTGCGGGTGCATTAATAGATATTAAAGGTGCAGTGGTGCTAGTTGATTCCCCACCACCAGAAGGGCGAAATCCGATAAAGGAAAATCCAACTACTGGTGTTTGGCCAGAGGAAAAAAGTGAGGTACTTAAGCTACGAAAGATTGCTGATTTAGTTGATCAGGCGAGAGCTTTTACCAAAGATGAGATGGCTAAATTGCAGGTGCAATTAAAAGATGACTCAAAGGTAGATCTGTTATTGGATATGCAGGCAATCATCGCTGAGATTGAAAATAAAAAGAAAAAACTTACAGTTACCCTACCAAGTAGGTTGTCAGTATCTACCTTGCTGTATTTGGCCAATGATCCACAATCACTTGCACTTCGTCTACGTCGGCCGATGCCAAATCACATAGATAAATACGCAAGACGTGGAACTGATTTCCACCTCTGGCTTGAAAATTACTTTAAACATCCAGCTTTAATATCTATGGATGATTTATTTAATTACAGTGGGGATGAATCTGTTTCACTAGATGAATCACTTGATAAGTTGCAAACTGCTTGGCTAGCAAGTGATTGGGCCAACAAGAGTCCAGTTGATGTAGAGGTTGGCTTTGAAACAATGATTGAAAACACTTTAATTCGAGGAAGAATTGATGCGGTTTATCAGAGAGATACCAACCATTATGAGGTTGTGGATTGGAAGACGGGAAAGGTTAAATCAGGGGATGATTTAGCAAATGCAGCAATTCAACTTGCTATGTATCGATTGGCTTATGCAAAGTTAAAAAATATCCCAATCGAAAATGTCAGTGCAGCTTTTCACTACGTAGCCGATAATCAGACGGTAAGAGTGGCAGACATTATGAGTGAAAATGAATTAGTAGATTTAATTGCTAAAGTTCCTATTGAAATTTAAGTTGCACACCAATTGGTACATGATCTGAGATCAATGTATTTATGGTTGGAAGAACTTTCACTGCAACCTTCACTGATTTTCTAGCCAAAATGTAATCAAATTGAATTGATGGTTTCCAACTTGGGTAGGTAGAGTGGCTGATAAGTGATTTAAATCCACTTACCTTGGTTGGCGAATTACCCGGCAGATTTAAATCACCAATTAATAATTCATTACCAGGTATATCTTTCATAAAGGAACTCAAACGATTTAGTTGAAATACATTCACACCGGGAACAAATGAGAGGTGGGTATTAGCAATAGTTACCCCATTTTTAAGCTCGGCAATTATTGCAATTCTTGGCTCATCTTTTACATAAATAAATTTCACACCCTTTGCATTCTCCCTGGGAATCAAAAGCGGAAGTCCAACCCATGAACGACCAAGGCTTTTTAGATAGAGTTTTTTTATCCCCACATTTGTGGCAATTCCAATGCCATAGCTCCTCTCTTTTCTAACCTGCTTGGATTTTTCGGTGATTATCGCTTTTTCTAAATCTTTAACCCCATGCCAGCGCTCACCTGGTGTACCAATTAATGATGGTAGATATGCCCAGTGCTTAAGCCCTAACTTTTCGGCAATTACTTTTGTTTGATTTATTCCACCAGATCTTTCCTGCAGATAGTCAACCTCTTGGATGCCAATAAAATCTGGTTGGTAATTTTTTGCCACAACAGCAGCTGCTGTTACTAAACTTCTTTGCCACTCTTGGTTTTTAACAGGTGGAATCTGCACACCGTGTAAGAGGTTCCATGAGATCACTCTCATTTTTGCAGCGGGGGCGACAACCATGACGACAGGCTAGTAGGGTCGGGCGGTGATGGCACCGATTAAACCGCTTAAACTCCCACTCGCAGCAGCTGAGGTGGACCGGGCTGCCCATTTGCGAAGTGATGAAACTTATCTCAGCAAAGCATTTGCTGACGGGCAGGTTTTGATATTTTTTGATGAAAAATTCGCAGTATTAGAGAATCAACTACTTTTTCTAAAGGGCTCAACCTTAGGCGGCTATCAATCCCAAACTGATTATTTTTTAGGGGTTAAAGATTCAAAAGCATTTTTTATCCGCCATCTAGCTACTACAACGGATGAGAAGTTTGAGTTGAAAACTTTGCGCCAGATTGGGGCTCATCTATCTGCCCGAGATATCGGCCTTACGGTGCACGGCCAAGGGTTAGCTAACTGGCACCAGAAACACCCAAGATGTTCTATTTGCGGTGGGCAAACCATCGTGGTTTTAGGTGGTGCGGTTAGAAGGTGTGTAGATGATCAAAGTGAGCATTACCCACGCACCGATAGCGCAATAATTGTTTTGGTAAAAGATAATCAAGATCGCATTCTTTTGGGTAGGCAAAAAGTTTGGCCAAAGCACCGCTTTTCAACCTTTGCCGGATTTGTTGAACCTGGTGAGTCATTTGAAAATTGTGTAGTTAGAGAGGTTGCTGAGGAGGCAGGAGTGCAGGTGAGTGAAATTAATTATTTGGGCTCACAACCATGGCCATTTCCAGCATCGTTAATGATCGCATTTGACGCAATTACAACTACCCCACAATTGGCCAGACCCGATGGGGATGAGATTGAAGAGATTAAGTGGTTTACCAGAGCTGATATGAAGGCTGCGATTGAAAATAAATCTTTAATCCTGCCACTTGAAATTAGTGTGGCAAGGCAAATGATTAAGGCTTGGTATGGGGCGGGCGCCGATGTTGATTTGGTTGGCGAAGAGTCATGGCGGTAGATAATTCAGTAATCCTGGCAGGTCTTGATCCAGATCAACTTGCGGTGGTGAGTGCAATTAATGGTCCCGTTTGCGTAATTGCAGGTGCTGGTACTGGTAAAACTAGAGTTATCACCCACCGAATTGCATATGCAATTAACTCAGGTGTCACTGATCCAACCAAGGTATTAGCACTGACCTTTACTGCAAAAGCTGCTGGTGAAATGCGGGCAAGGTTACGTGGGTTAGGCATTTCAAATGCAACTGCCAGAACTTTTCACTCTGCAGCTCTTAAACAGCTTTTATATTTTTGGCCCTACGCCTTCGGTGGCCAGTTTCCATCCTTACTAACCTCAAAATCTGGTTTTATCAGCCAAGCAATAAGCCGAGCGGATGTGGCAATTCCTGCCTCTGCCAACGCTCTTCGTGAAATATCAGGTGAGATCGAATGGGCAAAGGTGTTGGAGATTTCACCAGAAAATTATCAAGAGCAAGCAGTTGCTAACGATCGATCAGTAAAGTTACCAAACAACAAAGGTGCTAGTGAAAATTTAGCAATGATTGCGCAGGTTTATGAGGCGTATGAATCATTAAAAAAGCAGGAGCGAGGATTAGATTTTGAAGATGTACTACTGCTTTGTGTGGGAATGTTAGAGGAGGATCGTGGGGTAAGAGAGCGAGTACGAGATCAGTATCGCTATTTCACCGTTGATGAGTACCAAGATGTCTCACCCTTGCAACAAAGATTGCTCAATCTATGGCTAGGAAATCGGCAGGAGATTTGCGTGGTGGGGGATGCAGCCCAGACTATTTACTCATTTGCGGGGGCAACTTCAAACTTCTTGCTTAACTTTCAAAATCGTTTTCCAAGTGCCCAAGTTTTCAGATTATCTAGGGGATATCGATCAACACCTGAGATAATAAATACTGCTAATAAGATATTGCGCCAGGGTAATTTGGTCAGTGATCATGGTGATGAGTTGCAATCAGCTAATGCTCATGGCGAGAAGCCAGCGGTAAATGGTTTTAACTCCAGCGCCGATGAGATCT
>SXRC01000033.1 GCA_005793655.1 Actinomycetota bacterium | reverse complement strand
CCTGCTGTTAACCAACGAAGCACCTTAATCTCCAATCATAATCTGTAAACCGATATTTATAGCCTTATTCTCTCAGATCAGAGAGTTATCTCGTTGCTATTTTGCGCCTAAGCTCAAAGAATCTTTGAAATATATGTTCCTCAAATCATAAAAGGTGCAAATGCAACGACTTTGGATCTTCGAATCAGTACGTATATTCCGCCGATAATCCAGGTGATGGAGAGCGCATTGAATAAGTCTACATACGATTCCAAAGGCATTGCGCAAATAAATGAAAGTTTAATATCACCAAATCCGATTTTACCTCTTCCAATTATATTTAAAATCAAATAAATGCCCAGAGATAGCAAACTGATGCGCCAATTGGAGCGATAATTGGGCAATAAAATTATTAGCAGAAGAATTAAATCAATGTTCCTAATCAGGTGATACTTAATATCATATAAAGCGATCTTGATAAAAAATAACAATGCCGTCAATTCGAAGATCACAATCCCAGCGTAAAGGGGATCTATAAAGCATTTTCGAGACTGTGGATTATCCCTTTATCGCAGCGTGGGCAACCTTTAGAAGCTCCTTACGCATCTCATCGAAATCAAACTGCTGCTGAGAGAAGTAATGAATTTGAATTAATGCCTGTTCAACTAACAGCGACAAACCGCCAATCACATGTTTACCCAAATTTTGGTATCGCTTTGCTAATTCAGTTGGCCATGGATGATAAATGACTTCAAAAAAATCAGCCTTCGAAGAAATTGTTGAAAGCCCATCGGTTGCACCGGCTGGAGTTGTTGAAATAATCAAATCTCGATCTTGTATCTCTTCAAATCTGTGCCAATCAAGAAAATCTAGTTCTAAATCTACCGCAGCGGCATGAAGCTGCACATGATGATTTGCTGATCGTGTTAGGGCAGTGACAACGGTTCCAGTACCTTTGAGCGAGCCAATCGCTGCACGAGCTGTTCCTCCCGCGCCAAGAATCGCAATTTTCTTTCCATAGTACGGCTTAAGTAAATTCTTGAACGCTAACAAATCAGTTGAGAGTCCGATACTTCCGGTTGATTCAAAAATAACTGTATTAACTGATGAGATTTGCTTAGCGATTGGATCTACTCGATCAACAAAACCTATTGAGATCTCCTTTAAGGGCATCGTGAGCGCTAGGCCACGGTAATCTGTTTTCTTGCAATCAAAATAGAAATCACCGAAATTTTCCTCTTTAATTTCTTGTGCTGAAAACTCCGCTTCAACTCCCAGCAATTTATACGCTGTTGTGTGCAGTAAAGGTGAGAGTGAATGGCCGATTGGGGCTCCGGCAACTGCCAATTTAATCATCCAAATAACCCTGCATCTTCATTAGCGCGAAACTCATTCGCCCACTTGTTAAATTCATTAAAATCCTTTGTAAACCTAGTGTCATTGGGCTTAACGGTGACGTAATATAACCAGTCACCATTCTCTGGATTAACTGTAGCAATCATGGCATCTTCCCCGGGATTACTTATTGGTGTTGGTGGCAAACCTCGATATTTGTATGTGTTGTATTTGGAGTCAATCTCCAAGCGCTTGTAAGGCAAGCGAATCTTGCCCCGAGTGTTGGTCACATAATCGATGGTGGCATTTATCTGTAACGGCATTCCGATCTTCATACGGTTGTAAATAACACGAGAAATCTTTGCAAAATCCTGTGTATCACCCTCAGCCTGAACCATAGAGGCGATAATCAGCAGTTGATAAGGCGAATAATTTAGATAACCTTTATCAAGCTTGGCGGATCTTGCTGCTAACTTGAATCTCTCAATCATCTGGGTAATTGCGCCATCAAATGTTGTTCCTGGAGTAAGTGAATACTGTGCTGGGAAAAGGAATCCTTCCAAGTTTTTTGTCCCATAGCTCTCATCTGGTGTAGATGATTGCGATAATTTGCCAGTAACTAAATTGGATTTTTCTAGTAACGTTAGAATCTCTGATTTTCTCAAGCCCTCTACGAAACCAAATACACCAAGTTTTCGTGTGGGATCAAGGAGTTGATCTAAAGCTGCTTGTGCTGAAATCTTTAGATCTATTTCATGCACGCCTGGTGAGATCGAATTCGATTTCTTTTGATTTATCGCAATCTTAATAAATACTTTTGTCACCTTAATCACCCCAGATTGATAGAGCTTCTTTGCAATATCGGTGCCGGTGTCACCCGATTCTATTAGTACTTTTGTTTTCAGATTAGAGGAGGTTTGAATGTAATCATTGAGTAGGAATGCATTGTGAAGTAAAACGGCGGATGTTGTGAGCATCGAACAAGTAAGCAGTAAAGCAAAAACCCGTTTTAAAATAATCTACCCACTTCGCCACCTGATTTCTCATTTAATAAGGCACTTTCTAGGATGCCTGCCGCTGCTATCTGATCAATAATTGACTTACTCTCTTTTTCGGTTTTCCCTAAATCTCGCATTTTTGAATTTGCATTTTGGGTACTCAATCTCTCATCGACAAAATAAATTGGTCCAGAAAATACTTCTCTTATCATCGTTGCAAACTCTATGACTGATCTGGATTTTGCGCTTTCATTTCCTGATAAATGTTTTGGGTCGCCAACAACCACATATATTGGGTCGACCTCTTTAAATACACTTTGTAAATTCCGTGATAACTCAGCATCATTAACAATTGTTCCGTAAGGTGTCACTAGTATTGCTTCAGAGTCTGATGTAGCAATCCCAATTCGTTTGTCCCCAAAATCAAAGCCCAGCCTGCGACCAATCTTGATTGGCTCACTCATTACAATTCCAACTTTTAATTGATCTTGCCAGTAATAAACTTAGTAATCTCAGTAAATGCTTTTGTAATCGCACCGGCGTCGAGGCCTCCACCTTGGGCAAAATCATCTTTACCTCCGCCACCCCCTCCAAGAATAGTTGAGCCCACCTTTATCAACTCTCCAGCTTTAACTCCCAACTTAATGGCATCCGCTGAAACTGCAGCAACTAACAATGGTTTAGCATCATTCACGGTGGCGAGCACAACGATTGCAGTTTTTAATTTACCCTTGAGATCTAATGCAATAGCCCGCATATCTTCACCTGAAATTTGATTGCCAAGTTGCTCGATTATCAAGTTTGCAGTGCCAATAGATTTATTTCTCTTCACTAGTTCACTAGTTGCTGCCATCGCTTTTGCAGAATTTACTGCTGACATTTCCTTCTCCATAGATTTCATTTTCTCAACTAGCTCGGAGATTCGTTGTGGTAATTCCTCAGCTCTTACACCTTTAATTATTTCGGTAAGAGAATTTAGCAAAACATGCTCGCGAGCTAGGAATTTATAGGCATCATGACCAACTAAAGCTTCAACTCTTCTTACGCCAGCGCCAATCGATGACTCAGATAGCAGCTTTATGAGCCCCAGTTGGCCAGACCTGGAAACATGTGTGCCGCCACATAACTCTTTTGCCCAATCACCAACGCTGACTACTCTGACCTGATCACCATACTTCTCACCAAAAAGCGCAGTAGCACCAATTGCTCGAGCTGCATCTTGAGACATAACCTCTGCACTCACCTGTAGATCAGCAACCAGTAACTCATTGACTCTACTTTCAACATCATTTAAAACTGATGTTGGTACAGCACTTGTTGATGGGAAATCAAACCTAAATCGACCGGGTGCATTCTCTGATCCAGCCTGCGTTGCAGTTTCTCCTAGTGCTTCTCTAAACGCTTTATGAACCATATGGGTTGCAGTATGAGCCCTAGAAATTGCTAGCCTTCTTTGTAAATCAATTTCAGCTACCACTGATTCACCACTTTTTACAACACCGCTTACAACAGTACCTCGATGCACAAACAATCTCGGAACTGGGGTCTGTACATCATCTATTTTAACAATAGCGCCATTTGCTAATTTGATAACACCACTGTCAGCTAATTGGCCACCACCTTCAGCATAAAAAGGAGTTCGATCCAACATTATCTCAAGCTCAGAACCTGCATTGACTTCGGAAGTAATTTTTCCATTAACTAGTACTCCAGTTAATTTTGCCTCTGTTGCAATATTTTCATATCCTAAAAACTTTGTAGTGCCGAATTTATCAACAATGGCGCGATACTCAGTCAGATCTGTGTGCCCACTCTTTTTCGCTTTCGCATCTGCTTTTGCTCGATCTCTTTGCTCGTTCATTAATTTTTTAAAACCAACCTCATCTACGCCCAGTCCCTGCTCCCTGGCCATTTCAAGGGTCAGGTCAAATGGAAAGCCGTAAGTGTCATGAAGCTTGAAAGCAGTATCAGCCGAGAGTGATTTACTCTTAGCACCCTTGGATTGCTCCGCTGCAATGTCAAAAATACTGGTCCCACTCTTTAAGGTATGAATAAAACTATCTTCTTCAGATTCAGCAACTGACAAGATCCTCTTTGAGTCTTTAATCAATTCAGGGTATTGCGGACCCATCGCTTTAATAGAACTTTTAATCAGTTCACTAATTACTAGATCCTGCGAACCAAGTAAGCGCATATTGCGGATTGTTCGCCTCATCATTCTTCTCAAAACATAGCCCCGACCCTCATTACCGGGTGTGACACCATCACCAATTAACATCATTGCAGTCCGAGTGTGATCAGCAATCACTCTTAATGAAATATCAGTTTTTTCTTCTTCACCATATATAGTTTTTGTTAAATCAGAGGCCTTGTCCAAAATAATTTTCGTAGTATCAATTTCATAGATATTCTCCACACCTTGTAACAAAGCAGCAGTTCGTTCTAAGCCAAGTCCAGTATCAATATTCTTAGCAGGTAACTCACCAATAATAGGGAAAGAATTCTTATCACCGCCCTCACCGCGAATACTCTGCATAAAGACAAGATTCCAGATTTCTAAATAGCGGTCTTCATCAGCAATTGGCCCACCCTCTTTGCCGTAATCACCTCCTCGATCAAAGTAGATCTCCGAACAAGGACCGCATGGACCAGGAACACCCATTGACCAAAAATTGTCAGCCATTCCTCGCCGTTGAATTCGGTTTTTGGAAACACCAATTTGTTTCTCCCAAATATTTGCTGCCTCATCATCATCATCATAAACAGTCACCCACAGCTTCTCTTCGCTGAATCCATAACCGCCAGAGCTGACAGAATTAGTCAATAACTCCCAGGCAAGTGCGATTGCACCTTCTTTAAAATAATCACTAAAAGAGAAGTTGCCACACATTTGAAAAAACGATGCATGCCTTGTTGTTTTACCAACCTCATCTATGTCTAAAGTTCTAACGCACTTTTGTACCGAGGTTGCTCGTTTATAGGGTGGTTTTGCTTCACCTAGAAAGTAAGGCTTAAACGGAACCATGCCAGCATTTACCAACAATAGATTGGGATCATCGGCGATCAGAGAGGCTGATGGCACAACAGTATGAGATAAGTTCAAAGAGTTATTTGCTTCAAAAAATTTCAGCCACCTTGCGCGAATATCTGCGGAGTCCACCTCTACTCCTTCGCTTTGCTTTTTTTCTTACCCTTTTTCTTTAGCTTGGCAGCAGTAAAGATTGCACTAGCC
Source organism: Actinomycetota bacterium (assembly GCA_005793655.1). Lineage (GTDB taxonomy): Bacteria > Actinomycetota > Actinomycetes > Nanopelagicales > Nanopelagicaceae > Nanopelagicus. Next base: position 2,217 of record SXRC01000033.1, on the reverse strand, counting down.
GCTTTCATGGCCATTGGGTTTTCATCTAAGAAAGATTCACCTGCTCTTGAAATCTTTTTAACTAGTTCTTCGAGTGACTTTCCTGCATTGCTGATACTTTTAATTGGGCTATTTATCATTGAAACTGTCTTGGTAATCTCATCAATTAATCGAGATGCCCTCACCACGGTATAGGCAACGGCAACGGCAATGATCGCAAGTGATGATGCAGCGATTATTGTTGCAATTCCACCTGGACCCATGTTGGGAAGAATACCTGAAAAGAGGGTATCTACTTGGTAACGGCTGGAGTATCGACCCCAGTCTCTTTGCGTTGTGCAGGAGTTATTGGTGTTGGTGCTCGAGTTAACGGATCACCGCCACTGGCTGTTTTCGGAAATGCAATAACTTCTCGAATAGATTGAGCACCCACAAGCAATGCACAAAGTCGATCCAAGCCCAGGGCAATTCCACCATGTGGTGGTGGGCCATAATTAAATGCTTCTAAGAGAAATCCGAATTTACTCTCTGCCTCTGCTTTTGATAATCCAATAGTCTTAAACACCCGCTGCTGAATATCACTTTGATGGATACGAATTGATCCCCCACCAATTTCATTTCCATTTAGAACAATGTCATAGGCATAGGCAAGTGCCTGGCCAGGATCTTTATCAAAGGATTCAACAAACTCAGGTTTTGGACTGGTAAATGGATGATGGACTGCAGTCCATCCTGTGGCAAGATTTTCAGCATCAACTTGTTCAAACATTGGGGCGTCAACAATCCAAACAAAATTCCACAGCTTCTCATCTATCAAATTGCAACGCGCCCCAATTTCAACTCTTACTGCGCCAAGCAAATTTTGTGAGGAATTCACATTGCCGGCAGCAAAGAAAATAGCATCACCATTCTTAGCACCAACCTTTGCGGCAATTCCTGCACTCTCTGTTTCAGAAAGATTTTTAGCAACTGGACCAGATAACGTCCCATCCGCACCAACTAAAATGTATGCCAGTCCTTTAGCCCCACGTGCTTTAGCCCAATCCTGCCAAGCATCTAACTCCCGGCGAGGTGAATCAGCGCCACCAGGCATTACTACAGCTCCTACATACTCCGCTTGAAAAACTCGGAAGGAGGTTGCCTTGAAAAATTGTGTAACATCAGTAATTTTGTTTGCAAATCTTAAATCTGGTTTATCCGACCCATAATCTGCCATTGCATCTCGATAAGTCATGTGGGGAATTGGCAAAGGAATCTTGTAATTTACTACATTTTGAAATACAACAGATAAAACCTTCTCAGCGATTGAGATTACATCTGATTGATCTGCAAATGACATTTCAATATCTAATTGAGTGAACTCTGGCTGACGGTCAGCTCTGAAATCTTCATCTCTGAAACACCTAGCAATTTGGTAATACCTTTCCATACCTGCCACCATAAGTAACTGCTTAAATAATTGCGGAGATTGCGGCAACGCATACCAAGAACCGGGCTGCAGCCTTACTGGAACAAGAAAGTCTCTTGCCCCTTCTGGGGTTGATCGAGTCAGATACGGAGTCTCAATTTCCAGGAAATTACTCTCTGATAAAACTTGTCGAATTGTGGTTGAAACCTTCGACCTCAATCGCAGGTTTTTTGCTGGCCCCTCTCTACGTAAATCTAAATAGCGATACTTAAGACGAACCTCCTCTGAAATATTCCCAATATCACCACTATCAACTGGGAATGGCAATGCTGCTGCTTCACTCAACACCTGCAGCTCCTCACATACCACCTCTATTTCACCAGTTGGTATCTCCTTATTTTCGTTGCCGGTAGGACGCATTTTTACATTACCAGTAATTAACACACACCACTCTGCACGAAGCTCACCAGCAATTTTTTCATCATTGATTACAATCTGAACCGCACCAGTTGAATCACGTAGGTCGATAAATGCAACTCCGCCATGATCACGCCTACGTGCAACCCAGCCGGCCAGCACCACCTTGGTACCAACAGATTTGGCATTTAAAGAACCAGCATCGTGAGTGCGCAGCATTTTATTTGTTTCCAATTCGATTTATTAACTCTGAGAGTTTAAGGCTACTAGAAATCACTTCACCGCTGCTCATTAATTTCAATTCACATTTGCCAGAAGAGATTTCATCATCCCCAATTACTAACCCATATTTAGCACCACTTTTATCCGCAGCTTTCATTGCCCCTTTTAGCGCCCGATCTCCATAAGCCATG
>SXRC01000032.1 GCA_005793655.1 Actinomycetota bacterium | reverse complement strand
TATTTGTGTCTCGCATCAATTGCCAATCTGGATTCTGCGCTCTGCGGTTGAGGGCAGAAGATTAATTCACGATCCCAGAAAACGAGAGTGCACTCTGGCGTCTGTGACCTCATTTGAATTAGATAAGGATGGGATGGTTTTATCCGTCTCATATTCAGAGCCAGCTAAACATTTATTGCCAGCAAAAAAATGAAATTCTTATCAATCCTATTTGCATCCATACTTCTTACCTCATGTTCGGGTGGGGGCTTGTCTACTCCAAATGAAAATGCTTTTATATCTGGAAGTGGTGTAGCAACATATCTAGATAAAGCTGATCGAAAACTTGCACCAAAAATTTCTGGGAAAACCTTAACCCAAGATTTCATTTCTTTAGAATCAAATCAAGTATCTGTTATTAATGTATGGGCATCCTGGTGTGCACCATGTCGGGCCGAAGCTCCAGTATTGCAAGAGTTCTCCATCAACTATCCTGACGTGCAATTTGCTGGAATTTTAACCAGGGATAATGTTTCCTCAGCTCAAGCATTTTATGAAAATTTTGGTTTAACTTACCCTACTTTTGTCGATGATTCCTTGTTGCTCGGCTTTGGTGGATCACTTATTCCAAATGCAATTCCAACAACATTGATACTCGATAAACAAGGAAGAGTTGCAGTTCGAATAAGTGGTGAAGTGACAGTTGCGGGATTAAAGAAGATGTTAGAGAAAGTTTTATCTGATGATTGAGTTTTTAATCAATCAGGTTTTTGATGCTAACTTGTTGCTGGCAATGCTAGTTGCAGCTATCGCTGGCCTAGTTTCGTTTTTCTCACCATGTGTTATTCCACTAGTTCCAGGCTATCTTGCTTACGCCTCAGGTATGAGTCTTACAAAAAGCAGAAGCAGGGTATTTTTAGGATCATTACTGTTTGTATCTGGATTTACATTTTTATTTGTTTCATATGGCATTCTTTTTGGTGAATTGGGTTCAAAAATTGCACAAAACTCTAGGCCAATTTCACAACTACTTGGATTGTTAACAATCTTTCTCGGATTAATATTTTTATTAAATGAAAAGTTCTATCGAAGCTTTAAACCAAAGTGGAAGCATCGCACCGGCTTACTAGCTGCCCCGCTACTGGGATTTGCATTTGGAATTGGTTGGACACCCTGCATTGGCCCAACACTTGGTGCAGTTCAGGTATTAGCTATTCAAAGTGCAACTGCTGAGCGGGGAGCAATACTCTCTGGCGCTTATTGTTTTGGTTTAGGACTGCCATTTATTTTAATGGGATTATTTCTCGATAAATCTGAGCCGATACGTAAAGTTATTTCTAGCAAAGGTAACTTGATAGTCAAAATTGGTGGTTCTTTTTTAATATTAATCGGTGTTTTACAATTAACTAATATTTGGGATCAAATGATGATAAGCCTACGAGATGTAATTAGCGGATTTATTCCGATTATCTGATGAGTACCGTACTAGATAGCAGATCATTTTTTCGGTGGTGCTGGCGGCAATTGACCAGCATGCGAATCGCACTCATCCTGCTGCTACTGCTTGCGGTGGCAGCAATTCCTGGCTCTTTGTTCCCACAACGAAATCAAAACCCTTTACAAGTAAGGCAGTACTTTATTGATAACCCAACAACTGCGATCTGGCTTGACCGATTTAGCCTTTTTGAGGTTTACAGCTCTCCATGGTTTAGTGCTATTTATTTACTGCTATTCATTTCATTGATTGGCTGTGTATTACCTAGAAGCCTTGAACACCTGAAAGCAATAGGTGCAAAACCGACCATTACACCTAAATTTCTGGATCGTATGGAGCACTTTAGTGAAATACGAAAGAGTGACTTGGATCAGGCGGAAGCCTATTTAAGAAAAAAAAGATTTCGTATTCGAAGAGATGCAAACTCTATTTCAGCTGAAAAAGGATATGCGCGTGAGAGTGGAAATTTATTATTTCATCTTTCACTAGTTTTGGTATTAATAGCAATCGGTGTGGGCTCACTATTTGGAAGTAAAGGTGATGCGATCGTTAACGTGGGAGATAGGTTTATAAATACACCTACTTCATATGACATCCTAGGATTTGGAAAGTACCAAGGAGAGGATTCGCTGCCACCATTCTCACTCAAAGTAGAGGATTTTAAGGCCGAGTATGATCCGGTAACTAATGCACCAATTGATTACACATTAAAGGTAAGAACAGCTAATCCTGCCAGTTCACCTGAAACAACTAGGGTAATCAAGGTAAATCAGCCACTAGCTTATGGAAGTACAAAAATATATTTACAGGCAAATGGATACTCACCAATAGTTATTGTAAAAGATAAAACCGGCAAAGTTATTTTCGATGGCCCAACTCCATTTTTGCCACAAGATGGAAATCTCTCCTCTATCGGTGCTATAAAAATTCCGGACATGAATCCTCAAATTGGATTTGTCTCCTCATTTTTGCCAACTGCAGATCGGGATCCGATTCGTGGGGGATTTTCCTCCTACCCTGAGGTGCTAGATCCAAGACTTTTAGTTTCAGTTTGGAAAGGTGATCTAGGTCTTAATACTGGAGTGCCACAATCTGTTTATCGAATTGATACCAGCAAGATGGAACGGATTGGATTAAAAGCATTAGCTTTAAATGAGAGTTATGATTTTGGTGAGGGCAGCATCACATTTACAGGTTGGAAATCTTGGGTTAACTTACAAATAGTTGATGATCCTGGAAAGGGGTACGCACTTCTAGGTGCGATACTTGCTATCTCTGGTTTATTGATTTCACTATTCACTAGACAGCGAAGAATTTGGGTAAAGCAAGGCAGTAAAACTCAAGTTGCTGGTCTTGCCAAGAACGGCATACCAGGACTTGAGCAGGAGATAAACAACTTAGTAAAGGAGTTAAGTAATGAGCGATAATTCTGCTGCCTTACTTTCTAATAACTTTATTTACTCAGCAATGTTGTTTTACACCCTAGCATTTTTATTTCACGCAGTTGAGGTTGCGTGGTCGGTAAAAACTCCAGCCCTAAATGTAAAGAAAACAAAATTAGATTTCACCCGTACTGAACGGGTAGGACGACTTGCCTCCGCTTTCTTAATTTTAGGTTTCTTATTACTTCTTACCGGTGTGATTTTTAGGGGCATGTCAGCAAATAGAGTTCCATGGGGCAATATGTACGAGTTTTCAATTACTGGAGCACTTGCATTTACTGCTGCCTACTTATTTGCATTGAAAAAATATAAGTTTCGCTGGCTAGGTTTACCAGTTTCATTGGCAGTTTTATTGACACTGGGGACAGCTGTAACTTTGTTATATCGACCAAGTGCACCACTTGTCCCTGCGCTTAAATCACCTTGGTTAGTAATACATGTATCAACAGCAATTATTTCTGGTGGTGTTTTTCTGCTGGCAAACTGTATAGCTGCTGCATACTTGATTTTAGATAGATATGAACAAAAATCTGGTCGCCCTGCTTGGGCAATAAATCTGCCAACTTTAGAAACTTTGGATAATCTTTCTTATCGATTAATCGCACTGGTTTTTCCGCTTTGGAGTTTTTCAGTAATTGCTGGTGCTATTTGGGCAGAGGCGGCATGGGGACGTTATTGGGGATGGGATCCAAAAGAAACTTGGGCATTTATTACCTGGGT
>SXRC01000031.1 GCA_005793655.1 Actinomycetota bacterium | reverse complement strand
TGGCGCTAGATCTAACCCTGACACCAGAGTTAATAAATGCTGGCTTAGTGCGTGAGGTTATAAGAGCAATTCAAGAGGAGCGAAAGAATATCGGCCTTGATATAAGTGATCGAATTACGGTTAATTGGAATGCACCCAGCGCCACAGCATCTGCTATCTCACAAGCGGTTGATGAAATCAGCGCTGAGGTGCTTGCAACCTCTATGGTTCAGGTCAAATCTGAAAACAACAGCAGTAATGAATTAGGACTGTGGTTGAATCTAATTAAGAATTAAAGGATTATTACTAATCGCATGAGCAGTTGCACCACAAAAAATACTACGATGAAGGACAAATCAAGTGAGATTCCACCTAACCTAAGTGGCGGAACAAACTGCCTTACAAAACTAAGCTGCTTATCAGTGATGGTATAAACCAACTCAGCTAATGCAAGAAAAACACCTCGTGGCCTAAAATTAGGTGAGAATATTCGAATGTAATCCAAAACTAGCCTTGCAATTAGAGCAATTAAAAATAGATTTAGCGCCCAGTAAATTAAACCTACTACTGCGCCCATTACCTTTAAGTTGGATCAGCTTTGATTAAAGAAACTTGCTTGCGCCGCAGAATTTCTATCTTCAACACTTACAGAAACATTTGGTGGTGTTAACAAAAATACCTTATGGGTAACTTTTTCAATTTTCCCGTTGTGACCAAATACTAAACCGGAGGCAAAATCAATTAACCGTTTGCGCTCTGTATCTTCGGCTTCACTTAGATTCATAATTACTGGCTTGCCTTCACGATAATGCTCACCAATTAATCGAACCTCGCTATAGGTGCGTGGTGTTAGCGAAATGATGTGGTCCACAACTTTGTCTGCATCTACATGTGGTAACAACTCAACATTAGATTTAGCAGCTGGTTTGCTATTTGCACGAACTAACCTTGGTGCCCTTTGGGTAAGTTGGTCTGTTCCATGATCCAACTCTTCCTCATCCATTAATCCGAGGTAACCAGCAACCTTCTTAAATGCATTAGCCATGGATTAAATCTAGGTGATCTGCGCTCGATTACCGAGGATTGAACTGCCAATTCGAAGATGTGTCGCACCATATTCAAGAGCCATTTCAAAGTCGCCACTCATCCCCGCCGAAAGGGATTTTGCGGTGCTAATACTCGCCTTAAAATCATTGTTAATCCCCTGCAACCTGATGAAATCCTCCCGCAGATCACCAGCTACCGGTGCTACCGCCATCAAACCCATTATTGAAATATTAGGTAAGTGCTCAATTTGCTTAGCCAAATCAATTAACTTTTGGGGATCAACTCCAACACGAGATTCTGGCGGCTGATCTAGGGAGACTTGGATAAAAACTGACTTAGATCTACCGGCAGAATTTTCCGAAATGATTTTGGCGTATTTAAATTGATCTACGGAGTGAATACAGCTAGCCCAAGCGGTGATTGATTTCAATTTATTGCTTTGAATTCCGCCTTGAAAATGCCAATTGATATCTACTGGCAGTTGACCAACCTTTGTTGCAGCTTCCTGGTCACGATTTTCACCAAACTCTCGCACACCAAGTGAATATAAAATTTCTAAGTCTGAAAGTGGGAATGTTTTTGTGACAACTATTAAGGTAATTTCATCAATACTTCTATTAGATTTATTTGCAGCATCAGCAATACGTTGCTTAACTTGGGTGAGATTTTTTGATATTTCCTCCACTCGCGTCATAGGCTAATTACACCAACTTGGCGGCCAGCTTCACCAGATGCCCGGTGTGAGAAGTAGGCTGAATCTTCTTTAGTACAAATATCAAGATTTGAAAGTGGCAGATCAGATAGCTGTGCTACCAACCCGGCATATAGATTTAAATGATTTTGCTTTCCACCGGTTGCTGGGTGGAGTTTGGTTATATCTACATACATTTGGGCGTCGACTTCATAGCAGTCACCACATATATGCGGACCAACTACACCCGCTATATTGCTAGCTCCTAGCTCCTGCATTTTTTTCACCGCATTGACCGCTACCTTGTTGAGTAAACCTTTTCTGCCAACATGCACTGCAGCCACAGCCTGCTTTGAGAATAAAAGTAAGGGCAGGCAATCTGCCACTCTGACTGCTAAGGCAATATCTTTATTTGTAGTCACTAAACCATCTGCGCTCGGTGTAGTTCCTTGCTGATTCACCACTGCGATCTCGTTGCTATGTGATTGCGCCATAAATTCAACCTGCTTATTTAAGAACTTTGCTAACTTTAATCTCTCAGTTTGATCAACTGGATCTGCTAACGAACCAAACCTTCGGGAGGTAAAAAGCAGCCGAGCCATTTCGGCTTCTACCGCATGAAATCAGGGATATCGATCTCATCTTCTGCAACTAACTCTTCAAAAGTAATTCGCTTACGTGGTCGATCCCCAGCATCCACATTTAAATCCAAAGCAACAGCTAGTGGATCATTGGCAGCAATAGGATCGGCTTCACCACTGATTGTGGCGGCATTGATCACTGGCATCAAAACTCGTTTTGGTTGGCCACCATCAAAACCTGCAGCGATTACGGTGACTCTAACTTCATCACCCAGCGCGTCATCAATAACAGTTCCATAAATTATATTTGCATCTGGGTGAGCAGATTTTGCAACCAACTCTGCAGCTTCAGAGATCTCAAACAAACCTAAATCAGAGCCACCAGCGATGGAAAGCAAAACTCCATGCGCGCCATCGATTGATGCCTCAAGCAGTGGACTTGAAATTGCAAGTTCAGCCGCTCTTATTGATCGCGCCTCACCACGTGCTGATCCAATTCCCATTAAAGCAGAGCCTGCTCCAGCCATCACACTTTTCACATCCGCAAAATCTAAATTGATCAGACCAGGTGTAGTAATCAAATCGGTAATTCCTTGAACACCAGAGAGTAGAACTTGATCAGCGGTTCTAAAGGCCTCCAGTGCACTAATCGAACGATCTGATATCGCAAGAAGCCGATCATTTGGAATCACAATTAAGGTATCAACCTCAGTTCGCAAATTTTCGATTCCTTCATCTGCTTGGGCTGTTCTACGCTTTCCTTCAAATGTAAATGGCTTAGTCACTACTCCAACTGTTAACGCACCTAGATCTTTCGCAACCTTGGCAACTATTGGTGCACCACCGGTACCAGTTCCGCCACCTTCGCCAGCAGTAATGAAAACCATATCGGCGCCCCGAAGTACTTCCTCTATTTCATCAATGTGATCAAGTGCTGCTTGTCGACCAATCTCTGGCGCAGCTCCTGCACCTAATCCTCTAGTCAATTTCCTGCCAATATCTAACTTCACATCTGCATCTGACATTAACAATGCTTGTGCGTCAGTATTTATTGCAATGAACTCCACGCCTTTTAATCCAACATCAATCATTCTGTTAACAGCATTAACTCCGCCACCGCCAATACCAACAACTTTAATTATAGCTAAATAATTTTGCGGTGTTGCCAATTTGCGCCCCATCCCTAGCCCTAAATCTCAAGTTGAGAGTTTAGGTTATCCCGATCCGATTACGTAAAAGTAGGCACTACCGCGCACTCAATCAACAACCGACACGAAGTATTCGGCTTTAAATATTTTAGATAAATTTGAAGCATTTATGGATTTTTTGGGTTTGGATTTTTTCCCTAAAACATAGTAAAAAATGCTGGGTTATTTGACCACTGGCGCAGATGGTTCAGATAAATCAATCTGCCTAATCTCATTATTTTCCGGTAATTTCAGCAATGCAATCAGGATTGAGTACTTCTGCTCTAGCTGCTGCACACCTCCCCAATTGATCTGAACGGGTAGTTGATTGATCTGGGTTTTCATCAAAATATCTCCACTTTTTGTAACTGATATTTGCTGCAGATCCTCGACTAAATACTGCAGATTTTCAGGTAATTGCTGCAAAAGTTTAACTACCCCAGAAAGATCAGCCTTGCTATCACCAGCAGTTGAAACTATTGGGAGTAAATCTTGACCCATTATTTGAGCCTTTGAAATTGGCTTGAATATAACACCGCTAATATCAAAATTGACCATACTGTTTTCCGATGTCAACGCCTTCGCAACTGCGACTCTTTCAATTACTGCTATCGATACCTTCTTGCTAATCCAATTCCTTGAAACAGTGACTGCTGCTAGCCAATCCAATTTACTGACTGACCTCTCAATAGCTCTTGGATCCACCCTTGCAAACTTTTGCCCCATCTGCAGTGAAATCTCATCATTTTGTAGTTGATCAAGAATCACTTGGGTCGCAG